>JBQGDS010000159.1:0-2313 GCA_052039185.1 Flavobacterium sp. | reverse complement strand
CAATCAAATAACGATTTCACAAAAATCATCATGAAATTCGACAGAAAACAATTAACCAACGAACAATTACTTGATTTATATAAGAAATTAATAAAACCACGCCTTATTGAGGAGAAAATGCTAATCCTAATCCGTCAGGGTAAGGTGTCAAAATGGTTTTCAGGTATAGGCCAAGAGGCTATCTCTGTGGGTGTTACCGCCGTTTTAGACAAAGACGAGTATATCCTGCCCATGCACCGTAACCTGGGTGTTTTCACCGGGCGCGATATTCCGCTATACCGCCTGTTCTCGCAATGGCAGGGCAAGGCTAACGGTTTTACCAAAGGCCGCGACCGTTCTTTCCACTTTGGTACACAGGAGTTTAAAATTATAGGTATGATTTCGCACCTTGGCCCGCAGCTTGGCGTGGCCGATGGTATTGCGCTGGCAAACAAGCTTCGTAAAAACGGTAAGGTTACCGCAGTATTTACAGGCGAGGGCGCTACCAGCGAGGGCGATTTCCACGAAGCGCTTAATATTGCTGCCGTGTGGGAGCTTCCGGTGCTTTTCATAATAGAAAATAACGGTTACGGGCTAAGTACCCCAACCAACGAGCAATACCGTTGTGAAAACCTTGCCGACAAAGGTATAGGCTACGGCATGGAATCGCATATTATTGACGGTAACAACATGCTTGAGGTATACACGCAGCTGAGCGATATTGTAGCTTCAATGCGTGAAAATCCGCGTCCTGTATTACTTGAGTTCAAGACCTTCAGGATGCGTGGGCACGAAGAGGCGAGTGGTACTAAATATGTTCCGCAGGAGCTTATGGACATGTGGGCGATAAAAGACCCGGTGGACAATTACCGCAAATACCTTAAAGAAGAAGGGGTACTTACCGATGAGCAGGATGAAGCGTTCCGCGCCGAACTGAAGAAAGAAATTGACGAAAATTATCAGCAGGCTTCAGCTGAACCGGCTATTGAAGCCAGTTTAAGCGAAGAGCTAAATGATGTATATAAACCCTATCAATTTGAGGAAGTTACTTCGAAGGAAGAATCTCAAAATGTTAGGATGATTGATGCTATTTCGCAGGGGTTGAGCCAGAGTATGGAACGACATGAAAACCTTGTGATAATGGGTCAGGATATTGCAGAATATGGCGGCGCATTTAAAATTACCGATGGCTTTGTAGCCAAATTTGGAAAAGACCGCGTACGCAATACACCAATATGTGAGTCTGCTATTGTGTCGGCCGGAATGGGTCTTTCTATAAACGGTTACAAATCGGTTATTGAAATGCAGTTTGCTGATTTTGTTTCTACAGGATTTAACCCAATTGTAAACTATCTTGCCAAAGTACACTACCGCTGGCAGGAAAATGCCGATGTTGTAGTGCGTATGCCTTGTGGCGCAGGAGTGCAGGCAGGGCCGTTCCACTCACAAACCAACGAAGCCTGGTTTACCAAAACCCCGGGACTTAAAGTGGTTTATCCTGCTTTCCCTTATGATGCCAAAGGTTTGCTTGCCACTGCTATAAATGACCCTAACCCGGTAATGTTCTTTGAGCATAAAGCATTATACCGCAGCATCTACCAGGATGTGCCGAAAGACTATTATACAATTCCGTTTGGTAAGGCAGCGATGATTAAAGAGGGGGATGATGTTACGGTTATATCATTTGGTGCGGGCGTACACTGGGCAATTGAGACGCTGGATAAAAACCCGGATATAAAAGCTGACCTGATAGACCTTCGCACGCTACAGCCGCTTGATACTGAAACGATATTTAAATCGGTTAAGAAAACGGGGAAAGTAATTATTCTTCAGGAAGATACGTTATTCGGCGGAGTTGCCAGCGATATTTCAGCCATGATCATGGAAGAGTGTTTTGAATACCTTGACGCTCCGGTAAAACGTGTGGGCAGCCTTGAAAGCGCTATACCTTTTACTAAAGCACTAGAAGACCAATACCTGCCGAAGCAGCGTTTTGAAACCTCACTGGCAGAATTAATGGCTTATTAGACGGCTTCGATTGGCTCAGCCTGATACATAGAATAAAAAAAAGCAGTCACACAGAGCTTGTCGAAGTGTAACTGCTTTTTTTATTAATAATATCTCTAATACTTCCCGCTTAACAGCGCACCACCCATAGGTACTTTGGTATCAAGTCCAAGTTTTTTTAGCATTTCATACGTTGTACAAACTGCAGCCGAGGTTACAGGTATACCTATTTCCTTCTCTATCGCATCAATAGCCTCAAGCGATGGCATTTGCACACAAGCTGAAACCACCAGTACATCAATTCCTGTAAGGTCAAGACGTTTATAT
>JBQGDS010000158.1:0-2112 GCA_052039185.1 Flavobacterium sp. | reverse complement strand
TCCGGAAGTTGCAATAACACAAAGTACCTTTGACCAGATTGCACGTTATAATATGCAGCTTGATTCCAAATATATGATGGTAACCAATGGCTTAAATCATTATTTTTGCCAGATGGATTACGAGCAGCAACACTACCGTTTTCTAACCGATATTCCTCAATACAGTAAATGAACAGCATAGCAATAGTAATTTTAAACTGGAATGGCCGTGGATTACTGGAACAGTTCATGCCATCAGTTATTAAATATTCTGAAGGAGCGGTTATTTACGTAGCCGATAACGCCTCTACCGATGATTCTGTATCTTTTGTAAAGGATAATTATCCTGATGTAAAAATTATCCAAAACAGTGGAAACCTGGGCTATGCTGGAGGATATAATGAAGCACTTAAAGAAGTTGATGAAGATTATTATGCATTAGTAAATAGTGACATTGAGGTTACCGAAGGCTGGTTAAACCCTGTATTGCAACTTTTTGAGGCAGATATAGAAACAGCAATAATCCAACCCAAGATACTTGATTATAACAACAAAAAGATGTTTGAATACGCAGGTGCTGCCGGCGGTTTTATTGATATGTTCGGCTATCCTTTTTGTCGCGGACGTATTTTTAATACCATTGAAGAAGACAAAGGTCAATATGATGATACTTCAGAAATATTCTGGGCATCAGGGGCATGTTTTTTCATAAGGAAACAGGCCTTTCGTGAACTGAAAGGATTTGATGAAGATTTTTTTGCCCACCAGGAAGAAATAGATTTGTGCTGGCGCGCTTTCAACAGAAACTATAAAATACGTTTCTGCAGCGCATCTACAGTATATCATGTAGGTGGTGCCACACTTAAAAATACTAATCCTAAAAAAACATATCTTAACTTTAGGAATTCCCTGCTGATGATGGTAAAAAACCTTCCGGCTGTAAAAATTGTTCCACTAATATTTGCAAGGCTTTGCCTAGATAGTGTTGCCGGTGTACAGTTCCTTTTAAAAGGACAGTTTCATCATATATTGGCAATTGTTAAAGCGCATTTTCACTTTTATTCATTACTATCAAGGTTTATAAGAAAAAGAGAATCAAAACAATACAGTAATTACTACAAGTCAAGAAGCATTGTAATGAGGTATTTCTTATTAAATGGCACAGTGTTTGGTAAAAATTTTAACAATAGTTTATAGACAATTTCGTTATCTGTTTATATTGTAATCTGTAATTTTGTTAAAATTTAAAACTTTAAATTTATGAGAAGAGCCTTTTTAATTATGACACTTGCAGCTGTAACGCTGACATCATGTGGCACAAAAAAGAAAATTGCCGAACTTGAGGCAAAGAACAAAGAGATACAGGACCTGCTTAATACTGCTACTGTTAAACTGAATACCTGTTTGGCTGAAAAAGAGCAAATGGCAAACCGTATTGAAGACCTTAGGCAAAGCAATAACCAGCTTATAACCACAAAAGACCAGATTACAACCCTTTCGTCTAAAGGTGCTGAAAACCTTGAAAGAACACTGGAAAGCCTTAAAGAAAAAGATCTTAAGATAAACAGGCTTCAGGATGCACTTACACGTAAAGACTCGGTAACTGTAGCGCTTGTAACAAGCATTAAGCGTGCTGTAGGTGTTAACGACCCTGATATTGAGGTTAACGTTGAAAAAGGTGTGGTTTATATATCTATTGCTGATAAGCTGCTGTTTAAGAGCGGAAGCTATGAAGTGAGCGACAGGGCTAAAGAAATACTAGGTAAAGTTGCTGCAATTGTAAAAGATAAGCCATCTTTTGAGTGCATGGTAGAAGGCCACACTGATAATGTGCCTATCAAAAACCCTGTACTACAGGATAACTGGGATTTGAGCGTGAAACGTGCAACATCAATCGTAAGGATATTACAAAGAGATTTCGGTATAGAGCCGCAACGCCTTGTAGCATCAGGACGTGGCGAATATGTACCGCTTGAGGCTAATACAACTGCTGAAGGCCGTTCTCGCAACAGGAGGACACGTATACTTGTACTTCCTAAAATTGACCAGTTCTACGACATGATCGAAAAAGAAATGAAAGGCCAGCCTACAGGTGCAAGTGCAGGGAAGAAATAATTCTTTAAATTAATATTA
>JBQGDS010000157.1:0-2842 GCA_052039185.1 Flavobacterium sp. | reverse complement strand
TTGGTCAAAGTAAATTTCTTTGGTTACAGAATTGTAGTTAGGAAAACCTGAAAGATATATAGTACCGTTTACTGATCCTGTCAGGTCAAGCGCAATGATCATTTTGCCGTCTTTGTTCCACATGTCTACTTTTTGTACGGTAACCTTGCGGCTGCCATCGCCAAAAACCTGGCCCTGGAAATTTTTGGTTATAACTTTTGATGCGCTTTCATAAGTAGAAATCCCGGCCACGATTACATTCAGTTTTTCCGGCATTTTTGCTACCGGTTTCAGTAATATATCTTCCCGTTTAAAAGTGTTGTTGGGCTTTTGGCCTATCAATGTCTGCATAGTACATTTCAGGCCCATTTCCATAGTTATTTTGCCTTTAGAAAGTACAGCATCAGTAACATATAATTCCTGTGGCTTTATGCTGAACCATGCTTCATACTGTTCGCTGGTTAAAAATGGCGTACATATTTTTTCAAGCGCATCAAGCACATTGCCTTTAAAGTCAGTTACTTTAGCTAGTGACTGATCCAGTTTGGTTTCTATCTTCGATTTAAAAAGTTTAACTGCAGGATTAATAAGGTAGGTAATGGCTATCTGTTTGCCTGCAATAGTTATTGTTGGGCTTTCCTGCCACTCTATCGATTCGATTGCAGTTTGGGTTGACATTTTCCAGTTACTAAGCCCAACGGTGCTGTTAAAGGTAACTACACCATTAAGGTTAAACTCCCGCGTGTCATACATATCAAATCCCATAGCACTGGCACCGTATTTTACATTTGCAGTAATTTTTATTGGCACTACAGATTTTAATTTTCCATTGGTTTCGGTAAACTTTATAGGTGCGGTTTTCCAAACCTTCATAGTTATTTTATCATCGTCAATGTTATTGTCTTCATATATAAGGCCATTTAGGTTCTTGTTCAGCTGGCTTTCAATATCAGTAAGTGTAATTACCACTGGCATGCTTATAAACGACGTGCTGGTTTGGTAAGCAATAGGTGAGTTGTCGCTCGGGGCAGGCCTCAGTGCTTCAATTTTTTTAGTAGTAGAGCAACTTACAGCCAGGGCTGCTATGGTAATAAAGCTTAATAAGCGTTTCATAACTAATGGTAAATTTAACGCGGTAAAAATAGTATTTATCCTGTAACAAAAAACACTGCCTGATGTCTTGTATAAAAGTGTTTTATTATGCTTACAATAATTTGAATATCTTTGTAAACCATCAATCAATAATAGACTATGATAAAAAAATGCAGGGCTTTTGTTTTGTTATGTCTTTTAATAACCCTTCATACTACTGCACAAGTAAAAAAATGGACTTTGCAGGAATGTGTGGAGCATGCCTACAAAAATAATATTTCGGTAAGGCAGGCGGAACTGGACCTGAAAGTAACCGAAATTACAAAGAGTGATGCATGGGGCTCTTTCTTACCATCGGCCAACGCTACCGCTAACCATTCCTGGAACATAGGTCTTAACGCTGACCCCCTTACTAACGTTTTAACCCAGCAAACGCTTCAATTCAGTAATGCGAGTGTATCGGCCGGGATAGATATTTACAAAGGCCTCCAGAACCAGTTGCGTTTCAGGCGTGCAAGAATGGCTATTATAGCCAGCCAGTACCAGGTGCAGAAAATGCAGGAAGATGTGGCCCTGAATGTTGCAAATGCTTTCTTGCAGATACTATTCAATAAAGAAAATTTAAAAGTACAGCAGGAGCAGCTTCAGATAGACCTTAAGCAGGCAGAACGTTCGGCGCAATTGTTAGAGGGCGGCGTGATACCTAAAGGCGATCTTCTTGATATTGATGCTACCGTAGCAGCCGACAGGCAAAGGGTAGTAGCAGCTGAAAACAACCTGCTAATCTCTAAATTAAGCCTTGCCCAATTACTTCAGCTAGATGATTTTCAAAATTTTGATATTATCGATGAAGAATATCCTGTAGGCGAGAATAAAATTCTTTTTGAAACACCGGAGAGTATAGTTGAAAAAGCTAAAACCATACGCTCTGATATTAAGCTGGCACAGGCCAATCTTGAAGTGGCAGAGCAGGATGTAAAAGTAGCAAGAGGTGCTTATCAGCCTACGCTGCGTGGCTTTTACAGTCTGGATACCAGGGTAAGTTATGCTGATATTTTAAGATATAGGGAATCAGAAACAGGTCCGCCTGAGCCCTACTATGTAAGCCAGCCTCCCTTCTGGACACAGTTTTGGGATAATAAGGGACATGCTTTTGTATTCCAGCTTTCAATTCCTATACTGAACGGCTTTACAGCACGCAATAATGTTGAAAGGGCAAAGGTTGCGTTACAGCGTTCCCAGCTGGCATTTGAACAGCAGGGGCTTGACCTCGAGAGGAACGTATACACGGCCTACACTGATGCACAGGGGGCACTTCGTGCGTATGAAGCTGCTGTATCTGCCGAAAAGGCCAGAAGCCAGGCGCTTAATTATGCAACCGAACGCTATGAAGTAGGCCTTATTAATGTATTCGACCTTAACCAGGCACAAACATTAAGCGTGAACGCACAGTCAGAAGTGTTGCGTACCAAATATGATTTTATTTTTAAAGTTAAAATACTCGAATTTTATTTCGGGGTTCCAATTTTCCAAAAACAATAATTATGTCAAAAAAAACCATATACTATCTTTTAGGTATTACAGCTATAGTTGTCATCATATTAGTTGTACTTAGCAAATCGGGTGCAATAGGCAATAAAGATGAAGGTAAGGAAGTAGAAACTACCCAAGTAAAAGAGATAACACTTGTTGAAACGGTGTCGGCAACCGGTAAAGTACAGCCGGAAATAGAGGTTAAAATATCGTCTGAAGTATCGGGTGAAATCATTGA
>JBQGDS010000156.1:0-3435 GCA_052039185.1 Flavobacterium sp. | reverse complement strand
GTGGTAAGCCGCTCAATTCCTATGGCATGAGCAAGAAAATTGTTTATGAAAATGAGGAATTTAACCTGCTGCAGGCCGCGCTTGATATTGAGGAGGAAATGGAAAACCTGCGTTACAACAACATTGTTATAGCTACTGATGCCGATGTTGACGGTATGCACATACGCCTTCTGCTTATAACATTTTTCCTGCAGTTCTTCCCTGAGCTTATAAAGGAGAACCATTTGTATATTTTACAGACTCCGCTTTTCCGAGTTCGTAATAAAAAAGAAACAATATATTGCTATAGCGAAGAGGAACGTAGGGCTGCTATAGAAAAATTGAAAGGTAAGCCTGAGATAACACGATTTAAAGGTTTGGGGGAAATTTCGCCTGATGAATTCAAGCATTTTATTGGTGAGGAAATACGGCTCGATCCGGTTCAGCTGGACAGCGCCACATCAATACAAACCCTGCTGGAATTTTATATGGGCAAGAATACACCCGACAGGCAGGAGTTTATTATTAATAACTTGAAGGTGGAACTTGATGTGGTGGAAGAGTAATGAAGTGAATAATTTATATCAAATAGAATTTGGTAGCATATAAATGAACGAAGAAGAAGAAAATATAAAACCCTTTGAAGGGGAGCATTTTTACGACAAGCAGGGCAATCCTGAATCAGGCGATACCATTACCAAAGTAACAGGTATGTACAAGGACTGGTTCCTGGATTATGCCAGCTATGTTATCCTGGAGCGCGCGGTACCGGCTATTGAAGACGGTTTTAAACCTGTGCAGCGCCGTATTATGCATTCCCTTAAAGAACTTGACGACGGACGCTATAATAAAGTAGCTAATGTGGTAGGGCATACCATGCAGTACCACCCGCATGGCGATGCTTCTATTGGGGATGCAATGGTGCAGATAGGCCAGAAGGACCTGCTTATTGACACGCAGGGTAACTGGGGTAACATTCTTACCGGCGATGGCGCAGCAGCTTCACGTTACATTGAAGCACGACTGAGTAAGTTTGCACTTGATGTATTGTACAGCCCTAAAATTACCACATGGCAGCTTTCGTATGACGGACGTAAGAACGAGCCGGTAAACCTCCCGGTTAAGTTTCCGCTGCTTTTGGCACAGGGAGCTGAGGGTATTGCGGTAGGTTTATCAACCAAAGTACTGCCGCATAACTTTAATGAGCTGATTGATGCCTCAATTAAAGTATTAAAAAATAAGCCGTTCACACTATACCCTGATTTTCCTACTGCCGGTATTGCTGATGTATCCAACTATAACGATGGTATGCGTGGCGGGCGGGTTAGGGTGCGTGCTAAAATAGCACAGCTGGATAAAAGCACGCTTGTTATAACCCAGATACCTTTCAGTACAAATACATCGTCGCTAATTGACAGTATCCTGAAAGCTAACGAAAAGGGAAAAATTAAAGTAAAAAAAATTGAAGATAATACCGCCGCAGAGGTTGAGATACTTATCCACCTTCCGCCGGGGGTATCCCCTGATAAAACTATTGATGCCCTATATGCTTTTACTGCATGTGAAACATCGGTAGCGCCACTGGGCTGTGTGATTGAGAATCACAAACCGTACTTTGTAGGTGTGAGCGAAATGCTTCGTATTTCAACGCACCGCACTGTCGACTTATTGAAGCGCGAACTTGAAATACAGCTTGACGAGCTGGAAGAACAATGGCATTTCCTTTCGCTCGAGCGGATATTTATTGAAAACAGGATATACCGCCTTATTGAAGAGGAGGAAACCTGGGAGGGCGTTATACGTGCTATTGATGAAGGGTTAAAGCCGTTTACTAAACACCTTAAACGTGCTGTAACCGAAGATGACATTGTACGCCTGACGGAAATACGTATTAAGCGTATATCTAAATTTGATATTGATAAGGCACAGGAAAAGATAGAAGCGCTTGAAGGTGAAATTGCACAGGTAAAGCATCATCTGGAAAACCTGATTGATTTTGCCATAGCATATTTCCAAAACCTGAAAGACAAATACGGCAAAGGACGTGAACGTAAAACAGAACTAAGAAGCTTTGATAATATTGAAGCTACGAAAGTGGTACTGCGTAACACAAAACTGTATGTAAACCGTGAGGAAGGCTTTATAGGTACCGGCCTTAAAAAGGATGAATATGTAGCCGATTGCAGTGATATTGATGATGTTATCGTTTTCCTGCGTGATGGTAGCATGATGGTAACTAAAGTTGATGTGAAAACCTTTGTGGGTAAAGACATTATTCATGTTGCAGTATTTGATAAAGGCGATAAGCGTACTATTTACAACATGATTTATCGCGACGGTAAATCGGGGCCATCGTACGTAAAACGCTTTAATGTTTCGGGTATAACGCGCGATAAGCTGTACGATCTTACCCAGGGTAATAAAGGCTCCCAGGTATTGTATTTTTCTGATAATCCTAATGGCGAGGCAGAGGTTGTAACAATACTACTGCGCCAAGTGGGAAGTGTCAAAAAACTGAAGTTTGACCTCGATTTCGCTAATCTTGCAATAAAGGGAAGGCAATCAAAAGGGAATACAGTTACCAAGTACCCTATTAAAAAAATCGAGCTTAAAGAGAAAGGTATTTCAACACTTAAGCCACGACGCATTTGGTTTGATGATACCGTACAACGACTGAATGTGGACGGAAGGGGAGAGCTGCTTGGTGAATTCAGGCCGAACGACCGCTTACTGATTATTAACCAGAACGGAAGGCTCAAGACTATTATCCCGGAGCTTACCACTCATTTTGATGAGGGTATGATAGTCCTGGAAAAATGGCATCCTAAAAAGCCGATCTCAGCTATATATTATGATGGTGAAAAAGAGCGCTACTTTGTAAAACGCTTTGTGGTTGAAAACGAGAATAAAGAAGAAACCTTTATAACCGAGCATGAAAAATCTTTGCTTGAAATAGTTTCTACTGATTATCGTCCTGTGGCCGAAGTTGTATTCGCAAAAGTAAAAGGAGTGCAGAAAGAAAACCTAACTATTGACCTTGAAAACTTTATAGCGGTTAAAGGTATTAAAGCACTGGGCAACCAGCTGACTACAGATAAGATAAAGCAGATCAGTATGCTTGATCCTTTACCGTATGAGGAGCCCGAAGAGGAAGTGCTTGAAGAAATAGATGTAAAAGGTGAAGAGAACCTTTCAGGCAATGAGGAACAGAATATAACCCTTGATGATGACGGCCAGATTACACTTAGCCTGGATTAAATAAAAAGGCTGTATCTTAATTAAGATACAGCCTTTTTCACAAAACCAAATTAATGATTAAGCGGTAGCAGGATTAGCTCCTGTATTGCCTGTATTGGTAGCTTTACGTACTGTATTTTCAGCAGTTTGGGCTTCATGTGCTACTTCATCATACTTTTTCTTTGCAGCATCTTTAAGGCTGTTGAATTTATCTTTCAG
>JBQGDS010000155.1:0-8995 GCA_052039185.1 Flavobacterium sp. | reverse complement strand
CGCTGAAACTTACCATACCTGTAGGCCCAATTCCTGTCAAGATAATTGTATTGCGTAAAAGCATAATCGCCCGGTTCAAGTTCTAGTACAAAAATGTAGGTCTTACCGTTATTAAAGTCGCCGGTAAATGCCTTTTCTTTTCCGTTGCGTGCCTTTATCATTATTTTGCCTGAATTACCTTTTTTAAACTTTTTGTCACCCGATGTGGCTTCATAAAAAAACGATAGATATCGTTCATAGGCTTTTCGCCCTCAAATGTTATAGTGCCTGTTATAATTCCCTTTTGCGTACTTACAGTAAGGTTTGCAGGCGTGGAATTATCTCTGCCTGAACTACAGCTCATAATTAATAAAAAGAGAGGCAGTATGTTTATAAATTTTTTCATTAGCGTAATTTTTATAAAGGTAATGAAAAGCTTGTTAGGTAATTTATATTAATTATTGATGAGGCCTTGCTACTGTTACCAAATAGTTTTTAATTATTAATGTATTGTTATAAGGTATTGTTATACAAATATATATGATGTTATTGGTTTTAATTTTGTATCCATATTCAATCAATTTCTAATGGACAAAATAAAAAATTATGAATTTCTTGCAATGCTTGAAGTTGAAAAAAAAGTAGCTTTATTATCGGGTTCTGCTACTGTCTCAAATTCAATATTTACAAATGAAGCTGTGATGGAGCTGGATAAGGAACTTGAAAACCTCTCTGCGGCATATATTTCGCAAAATGGATTAACAGTTGCGGAGTCGGAAATGATTTATAAGATCAATACACAATCTCACACTTCATTGCTTGAAAAGGCATCTACGAAAGAATAAGTTAAATGAAACAAAGCGCAGGTATATTGCTTTACAGAATGAAAGATGATAACCCTGAATTTTTTCTTGTGCATCCCGGCGGCCCCTTTTTTGCCAAACGACATGAAGGCTGGTGGACCATACCGAAAGGAGAACCTGAAGAAGGCGAAAGCATGCAGCAAACTGCAGTGAGGGAATTTCAGGAAGAAACAGGCAGTAAGCTTGGAGAACTACTAATACCCTTACTGCCAATAATCCAAAAAGGAGGTAAGCAGGTACACGCATGGCTTTGTGAAGGCAATATAAACCCTGAAACAATAATATGTAATTATTTCGAAATAGAGTGGCCGCCTAAATCGGGTAAAATGCAATCATTTCCTGAAGTTGACAAAGCAGGATGGTTTACGCCTGTTGAGGCTAAATTGTTTATTAATGAGCGACAGGTGGATTTGATTGAGCAGGCAGTGAAAATTATTAACCGTCTTTAAAGGTTTTTATTAATTTCAAGATTATATTTTTCTAAATACTTTTCCAGTAATTTACCCTGCTTAAAGCTTAATTTCCATACTATTTTATTAGTTATAGAATGGCACCATAGCTCAATATAAAAGTTGTGCAGTGCATATAGTAGTTTTTTAACTTCGCCATGCATGCATGCGTCTATAAGTACACCTTCCTCCCAGAGTATACGGTACTGCTCGTTATCATCCAGCTTCTTGTATTCATGCAGTTTCATATATTAAAAATACGTTTTTTCAAATGAGTATACTATTATAGTATCTTAAACGGAACGATTTTGATAATAGTATTATAACAGGTTACACTCAATAGTTATATCGGTAGTAAATATTAGGTATTAATTAGCATATAGTTAGCTAAAATTGTGATATTCAAAACCGAAATTGCACTCATAACTATTTAAGTAACAATGTTATGAAATTACTATTGCTTGTGCCGAATTTTATCCTGATGCTTATTTCCGGATATAATCTTTCAGAAAACACTATTGTATCATCTGCCGATTCCAATTATATTACTTTTAATTTCCTGCATGTCCTGGTTCTTGCAGTGTGTACCCTTTTTGTAGTGCTTATTGTACGGTCAATGTTTAAGGTAAGCTATATTGACGAAAATATAAACGAAGCGGAAACCTATGAACCTGTAAATGCCTAAAGTAAAAAGAAAATATATAAAATAAGAAAGCTCCTGTAAAAGGAGCTTTCTTATTTTATATTGTGTACAGTTTAATTAGCTGCTTTTTCTTGTCTTCTTTTGGTAAAGGAGTAGAAAGCAAACGCAATGCCTGCAATTGCAAGGTAAATTAACTTGGCGTTTATTGGTGTTTCAGGATCTTCTCCTTCAAGGTCACCACCGTCATTGTCTGTACCCGGCTGGGCAAATGCATAAAAATCACCTACTAAGAAAAATGCCAGAAGATATATTTTTATTAAACTGTTTTTCATAAACTTAGGGGGTTTAATTATAAGGCCAAAAATAGATTTTATTTTGTAATTATAAAAATAAAAGACAGTTTTTTTCATTTTAAACTATCCGGTTGTAAAGGTAGTTATTTGATAACTGTCAGGATGTAACCAAAATATTAATTTTTAGTAATTTAAATATGTTTTAACAAAAAAAGGAAGCCATAATTTAGGCTTCCTTCATTTTGTAGCGAAGACGGGAGTTGAACCCGTGACCTCAGGGTTATGAATCCTGCGCTCTAACCGACTGAGCTACCTCGCCATTTTACATCGGTTCTTATGTCCTGTAATGCGGGTGCAAATATAGGATTAAATTTATTGGTTGCAAATATATTTTTACAAAAAAAATTATTTTTCAAATTGTTTTTTTATCAAACCTAATTATTATATATTTCAGGAAATTTTGACACCAATGGACGAAAAAATAAAATACGAACTTGAGTTTCCAATCACTTCATCACCGCAGTTACTCTACCAATATATATCTACGCCTTCAGGCCTATCAGAATGGTTTGCCGATAATGTAAACTCGCGTGGTGAACTATTTACATTTATATGGAATGACAGCCAGGAGAAAGCCCGTATGGCTTCGAAAAAAACCGGTGAGAAAGTAAAGTTCAGGTGGATTGACGAAGATGATAAAGACAGCGATTATTATTTTGAGCTTCGTATACTTGTAGATGAGATTACCAAAGATGTTTCGCTTGTGGTAGTTGATTTTGCTCAAGAGGACGACGTACAGGAATCAAAGCAGTTATGGGAAAATCAGATATCTGACCTTAAACATGTATTAGGTTCGGTATAAAATGCCCATTATAAATAGTATATTTGCCCTGAATTTTCAGGGCTTTTTTTATGATTAATTATAACGGTACGCTTGTTGCCGAATCAGGATTATCACTTCACGAAAACAGGGCTTTCCTTTATGGAGATGCTGTTTTTGAAACACTTAAGGTGGTTGATGGTAAAATACTTTTTTTGGAAGACCATTATTTCCGCCTTATGGCCTCAATGAGGATATTGCGCATGGAAATACCAATGCACTTTACCATGGAATATATGGAGCAGCAGGTGTTGTTGCTTGCCGAAGCACTTTCTGTTGCAGCATCAGCGAGAATAAGGCTATCGGTTTTCAGGAAGCCTGGCGGATTTTACCTTCCGGTAGATAATCATACTGAGTTTATTGTTACAGGAGAAGCTTTGGGCAGTCAGTTGTATGGTATTACAGAAGGAAAATATGAAGTTGAGTTATTCAAAGATTTTTATGTTACCAAACAATTATTGTCTACCCTTAAAAGTACTAACAGAAATGTGCAGATTACCGGAAGTATTTTTGCTCATGAAAACGGTTATGAAAACTGTCTTGTGATTAATGATGACAAGAACGTGATAGAGGCTTTACAGGGCAACCTGTTTATGCTCACAGGTAATCTACTTGTAACTCCGCCTATATCAGACGGCTGCCTTAACGGAATTATGCGTAAGCAGGTACTGGAGCTGGCAAAAAAAATGGATGGGATTGAGGTGCGAGAAGCATCTATATCTCCATTTGACCTGCAAAAGGCTGATGAGCTTTTTATTACAAATGTAATAAGAGGTATACAGTCGGTAACCAAATACCGGAAAAAAGAGTATGGTAATGATTTTGCGCAGCAATTGCTGAAACGCCTTAATGCAAAAATAAGGTTAGGCTAGTTAAATGTAGGGTTTTCAGGTGCGTTACTCCATATAAGGTATTCGCCACCCTGTTCCATTATTTTTTCTTTCCAGAACGATGCGCTTGGTTTGCCTATAATTTTATTTTGGTAGCTGTTTTCAGAGATTATCCAGGCGTTGCTTTCAAGCTCTTCTTCAAGCTGATTTGCTTCCCAGCCGCTATATCCTAAAAAGAAGCGGATATTGCTCTTCTTTATCAATCCCTGGTTTATGAGTTCTTTAGTTGATTCAAAGTCGCCACCCCAGTAAATTCCGTTTGAAATTTCAATACTTTCGGGTATAAGGTCTGGTACGTTATGTATAAAATACAGATTGTCCTGTTCTACCGGGCCACCATTAAATATTTTAAAGTTGCCCTGAATTTCGGGGATAAGGTCATGTATTGTGTATCCAAGTGGTTTGTTAAGGATAAATCCTATAGATCCTTCCTCATTGTGATCGGCCAATAAAACCACTGATCTGTTAAAAGACACATCTCCGATTGTAGAAGGTTCTGCTATAAGCAGATGGCCTTTTTTAGGTTTTAGTGAAATCATCTTTGGTGCAATTTAAAAATAAATTTAACTATAAGAATGCAGAAAACCAAAAGATATGTGCATATTTTAAGAAAAAGCCCCTCCTTTTTATGGGAGGGGCTTAGTTTAGTTTTTTGCTGGTAACAAATTATTTTGTGTTCACAGAACCGTCAAGTTCAGCTCCCGGCTTAAATTTCACTACATTTTTAGCAGCAATTTTGATAGTTTTACCAGTTTGAGGGTTTCTACCTTCTCTTGCAGCCCTGTTAGTAACTGACCATGAACCAAAACCTACAAGAGATACTCTCTTACCTTGGTTAAGCGCTCCGCCTACATTGCTGATAAAAGACTCTAAAGCTTTTTTTGCTGCACCTTTTGAGATTCCCGCGTCGGCAGCCATTGCATCAATTAATTCTGACTTGTTCATAATAATTGTTATTAATTGTTTGGTTAAAATTATTGTTTTTTTAATCCTGTCCTACAAATTTAATAGGAAAATCAAACCATGCAAGTGTTTACGGTACATTTCAGGTTAATTGTTGATAACTTTAATTCAAATGTTAATAATGGAGCTTGTTTTATTTAAAATTTTGTTAATATCAGTATTTACAGGGCTTAGTAAGCCTTTGCTTTATCGGTAAAAGACAATCCGTTTAATAATTCGGCTGCAGTCATTCTTTTCTTCCCGGGAAATTGAAGTGCTTTTAAATTTATGTATCCGTCTTTCACGGCCACTTTAATCTCTTTTTTATCGGCTATGATTGTGCCTGCATCATTGGTGTGGTCATCTTCTATAAATACGGACTCATATATTTTTACATTCCATTCCTGTTCTTTATCATTTATAAAACACCACGCGGCAGGGTAAGGGCTTAGCCCCCTTATAAGGTTATGTATCTCTTTTCCTGATTTAGTCCAGTCAATTTTACAGTTATCCTTATTTAATTTATAAGCTGTTTTAATTTCGTCTCCTGTTGGTTGTATTGTTGTTTTTGCATTACCGCTTTCAATAAGTGTAAGCGTTTTAAGTACGGCATCCTGCCCAAGCGCCATTAGCCTGTCGTGCAGTTCGCCCGCTGTTTCATTATCTTCAATTTTTGTTTCTTCTTTAAGGATCATTGCGCCGGTATCAATTTTTTCGTCAATGAAAAAAGTGGTAACACCGGTTGTTTTTTCACCATTTATAACCGCCCAGTTTATTGGTGCCGCACCCCTATACTCAGGCAGCAGCGAGGCATGGAGGTTAAATGTGCCGAGTTCAGGCATTTTCCATACTGCTTCAGGAAGCATGCGGAAAGCTACCACAACCTGAAGATTAGCATTTAGGCTTTTCAGTTCATCCAAAAACTGTGGGTCTTTAAGATTGGTTGGTTGCAGGAGGTTCAGTCCTTTTTCAAGTGCATATTCTTTTACTGCCGAGTATTTTATTTTCTGGCCACGGCCTGCCGGCTTATCTGGAGCTGTGATTACGGCAGCAATATCATAATTGTGCTGGTATATAGTATCAAGTATGCCTACGGCAAAATCAGGTGTACCCATAAAAACAATACGTAATTGCTTCATTATAGTATAGTGTATAAATTATTATCGGTTAATTTTATTTTGCAATTATCCAGTAAAAGCTGCAGTGCATAAACAGTTTCCTGGGGTGTAAGATCCAGCTGCTGTTCAATACTGCGCGAGTCTTTAGGTGACATTTCCAGAACCGAAAGCACCGCACGGGCAGTTTCAAGCGGATTTTTAGGTTTTTTCTTCCCTTCTAAACAGGTAGAGCATATTCCGCAATCCTTGGTCTCGGTTTCATCAAAATACTGCAGTATAAGCCGGCTTTTGCAATTAGCAGAATCTGTTATATACCCTATAACCGATTCAAACTGCTTTACCTTAATTTCATTCTGTTTTTCAAGAAATTTTACCACTCGGTTTATGGTAAGGTCATCTTCCCGTACTTCGTTAAATGTTAATGTGCTGTCGTTTCCGGAACTCCTGTAAGATATTATCTCTTTCTGGTGTAAACGCTCCAGTAATGCTGTCAGCTCTGCTTCGGTAACACTGGCTTTTTTGGTAATTAGCTGGGTATTGAGCGCCGTTTCCATATCAAATACACCTGCATAATTACGCACTATGGCCAGTATCATTTCCTCATCGGCAGGGTTAAGGCTTATATAGCGCATCACTTCCTTGCTGGGTAGTAAGAACTGTATTGCCACCTTTTCCGAAAATTCAGCGGAAAGTGTTAGTATCCCCTGCCTGTCCATAAATTGTATGGCATTATAGGCTTTAACCGGCCCAAGATTATATTGCTTACAAAAATGATTAAAATTGAAAGGATAAGCTTCGCCCATTCCTTCTCCATAAGCTATTTGCAGGTAGCTGTTCAGCCTGGCATAAACCTGCTTCAGGAACTGCCTGTCTGGCAATACATCTATAAACTGGCTTTTTGCGCTTAGTATATCGGTTTTATTTACAAGCAGTACGGCGAAAGACTTTTTGCCATCCCTGCCTGCACGCCCTGATTCCTGATAATAATTCTCAAGATTTTCGGGCAATTGTATATGTATAACTGTTCTTACATCTGGTTTATCTATCCCCATGCCAAAAGCATTGGTTGCTACTATTACCTGTACCGTATTGTTAAGCCACAACTGCATATTGGTTTCTTTTTCACGGCCGGTAAGTCCGCCATGATAAAAAGTAGCTTTAAACCCTAATGATTCCAGTTGGCGTGCCACATCATGACAAGCCTTACGATTACGGACATATACTATTGATGATTCCGGGTTTTTTGCCAGTATCTGCTGCATACGGTATAGCTTGTCTTCAGCTTCCGTTACAAAATAGGCTATATTTTCCCTTAGGAATGATTTTTTAAATAATGCAGGTTTTTCAAGTGCCAGCTGTACAACAATATCTTCCTGTACTCTTTGCGTGGCAGATGCCGTTAGGGCAAGGAACGGTACTTTGGGCAGTTGTTTTTTTAAGTCTGAAAGCTTTAAATAGGCAGGGCGGAAATCATGCCCCCATTGCGATACGCAGTGTGCCTCATCTACGGCTACAAGATTTATAGGTAATTCTTTTATCCGGTCTGTAATCCAGTCGGCTTGCAGCCTTTCGGGCGAAAGGTATAAAAACTTATAGTTGCCAAAGCGGCAATTGTCCAGTTGGTTGCTGATTTCATCTGCTGAAAGCCCTCCTGTAAGCGCAATCGCCTTAATGCCAAGTTTGGTTAGGTTTTGTACCTGGTCTTTCATTAATGCTACAAGTGGGGATATAACAAGGCAGATGCCCTCCAGCATCATTGCTGGTACCTGAAAGCATATAGATTTACCTCCGCCGGTAGGCAGTAGCGCAAATGTGTCTCTTCCTTCAAGCACCGAACGGATTATTTCTTCCTGTGGTGTCCTGAAGGTATCATAGTTCCAGTATCTTTTGAGGATTTCCCCGGCTTGCTGCATATGTTGTTATGAAAGATGCCCCAAGATAAAAAGAATTCTGTTATCAAGTGTGTCTTTAGGTACTTCTATCAGGTTGTAGCCGTATTTTTTATAGGTTTCGGTAAGGTGCTCCGATATTAATTTCGCCTGTTCATAGTTTTCGTAGCGTGCTTCATCGGCAGTATATATTTCTTCCCACGGTGGAAGAAAAAATATTTTGGTATACTTGTGGTCGTGGCAGGCTTCATCAAAAAAAGCAGGGTAGGCATCGCCTATATAATGCATATAGGCCAGTACATCAGGAATGCCACGGTCTATAAATACAATATCGCTTTCTTCAGCAATTGCGTTGTGGTATTGTTTTTTACGGCCTTCCAGTAAAAGTTCGCTGAATAGCAGGGGCTTTTCAAGGAACAGCTGCTCAATGCCCTGTTTACGCGCTTTAAGTGTAACTTCGCGCGAAATCTCAGGATAGCAGGTATACCCTCTTTCCGTCAGCCCTTCAATAATGGTTGTTTTACCCGAACCGGGGCCGCCTATTATTACAACTATTTCTTTGCCCACTTTTTAAAAATAAGCGGCAAATTTACTTAAACATTCGGGATAATAAAAACTATTCCCGCGCTGTTTTGTGTTAATTAGCCCTGTTGCATTGTTATTAAGCATAAGGCTTTGTTAAACCTCTTCAATGCCCATTTACAGTAATGTATCTTAGCCAATATAATTGAAACTACTATGAAAATGATTAAGCCGAACAGATTCCCTTTTACAACCGGTGCCAAAGTTAAACAGGCACAAATATCACTAAAAAGAAAAGATGCCGTAATTAAAAATATTGAAATTATTGTTGCCTGCATTGTAGCGTTTGTGGCAGGCAGTGGTATTTATGAAATACTAAAATAATGAAAGTATATTTATACCCCATAAAAAAACCGGCTTATTTGGCCGGATTTTTTATGTATATATTCTTTACGTCTCCCTGGGTAAGGTGCATTTCTTTTTTTTCAGGGACAAACACTAATGTTATGTTTTCGTATACAAAGGTA
>JBQGDS010000154.1:0-2708 GCA_052039185.1 Flavobacterium sp. | reverse complement strand
TATTCAATAATATTCCTGACAGTGTTTTTTATTACAGGAATTTTATTGTTGCTGCGTGTGCCCAGAGGAAATAAATAGTTATTACTTTTATTAATTACAACACATTTCTGAACCATCGGTATTAAAACTTTGCTTTTTTTTATACAGAATGAAATATTTAAACTAAATCTTTTATATTTGGCGTTTACATGACAATACCTATTTAATCTATGAAAAAGTTTAAAATTATATCTGCTTTTTTTGCAGTTATTACAGCGCTGACTTTCAGCAGCTGTCAGAATGAAGCGCTTGACAGCGACCTGCTGAATATTGAAACGCCGCCACCAGCCTCAGGTCCGGTATTGTTCAAAGTAGATTTTGGCGGGCAGACATTTACTGCAACCACAGCAATGGCTCAAATTCAGGATAATAATATAAATATTTCAGGTATAAGGGGTACTAATGGCGAGATAGTAAACCTTACTGTTGCCGGCGGTGTTACTCCGGGTACCTATACACAGGCTTCTCAAATGTATTTGCCATCAGCAGCCGCAGGAGTGTTTTATACCAATTTGGATGTTATAGGAGGAGGGCTTAATGGTTCTGTAACAATTACAAATATAAATACTGTTGCACGTACTGTGTCAGGTACTTTTAACTTTACAGGTCATTATGCAGATTTTACCCAGAATCTTCCGCCGGTAGTATTCTCAAACGGAGTTTTTGAAAACGTTCCCTATACAGGAGAAGTGCCGGGCACTAATCCAAATCCAAATCCTGATACAACAAAATACTTTAGGGCAAAGGTTAACGGAACAATGATAAATTTTGCCAATGTAATCGGGTTCAACCTGATGGATACATACAGGCTTGCAGGCACAAACATTGATAATTCTATGTCAATAAGTGTACCTCAAACTATTACAGTTGGTACCTATCCTCTTGGCGAAGATCTTACAGGGGTAACTGCAGGTTACATTCCGGGTAGCGGCCAGGATGCCTACTATTCAATTGATGGAGGTTCTATAGTAATTACCAGTGTAAGTAACGGATGGATTAAAGGCACATTTGCCTTTACAGGGGAAAATTTTGACGGTGAAACAGTAAATGTTACCGAAGGAAGTTTTAACGTACAACTTCCGTAAGCTTAAAAATATAGTTTGCAATCCGCTCCGAAAAGGGCGGATTTTTTTATGGCATAATGATTGTCATATATTCCTGCCAAACACAATTATACTTGTAGTATAATCATTGGTTCTCAATATCATATTAAAAGTTCTTCAATAAGAAAATTAATTTTGATACTTATGTTTAATGACAAAATGACTTTAAATACACATGCCTAACCAAAAGATTTTAAATATTGACAGTTTGTCACTTCAGGAGCTGGATACTGATGCGGAATTAATCCCGTTAATGACGCCTGAAGATGAAGAAGAAATGAATAATGAGCAGCTCCCGGCTGATCTGCCTATATTGCCATTGCGTAATATGGTACTTTTTCCGGGTGTTGTAATTCCTATTACCGCGGGTAGGGATAAGTCGATAAAGCTAATTAATGATGCTAACAACGGCTCAAAGATTATTGGCGTAGTATCGCAAAAAGATGAAAGTATAGAAGAACCGGGCGCTGCCGATGTACATTCGGTTGGTACCGTTGCCCGTATACTCAGGGTGCTTAAAATGCCTGATGGAAACACAACCGTTATCCTTCAGGGTAAGAAGCGTTTTGAAATTGACCAGGTAACTGCTGAGAATCCATACCTGCGCGCAACCATTAAAGAGGTGCCTGAAGACAGGCCTGAAAAAGACAATGTTGAGTTCTCAACGATTATAGAATCTATTAAAGACCTTGCCATACAAATTATAAAGGAAAGCCCAAACATTCCTACTGAGGCTACTTTTGCCATCAAAAATATTGAGAGCAATTCATTCCTTGTAAATTTTGTATCGTCTAATATGAACCTGTCTGTTAAGGAAAAGCAGGATCTGTTGGCGAATAATAACCTGAAAGACCGCGCGCTCGAAACACTTCGTTACATGAATCTGGAGCTTCAGAAACTGGAGCTGAAGAACGATATACAAAGCAAGGTTCGTTTTGACCTTGACCAGCAGCAACGCGAATATTTCCTGCATCAGCAGATGAAAACCATACAGGAGGAACTTGGCGGTGTAAACCACGACCAGGAAATTGAAGAAATGCGCCAAAGGGCGCGTAGTAAGCGTTGGAATGATAAGGTAAAAGCACAGTTTGAAAAAGAACTGAGCAAGTTGCAGCGTATGAATCCGCAGGTGGCAGAATATGCTACACAGCGTAATTATATCGAGCTTTTGCTCGACCTGCCTTGGAATGAATACAGTAAAGATATTTTTGATCTTAAGCGCGCCGAAAAAATACTCAACAGGGATCATTTCGGCCTTGAAGATGTTAAGCGCCGTATAATAGAATATCTTGCGGTTCTTAAGCTGCGTAATGATATGAAGTCACCTATCCTTTGCCTTTATGGTCCTCCGGGTGTAGGTAAAACTTCAATAGGTAAATCGGTTGCCGAAGCGTTGGGCAGGGAATACATTCGTATTTCACTGGGTGGCCTTCGTGATGAGGCAGAGATACGCGGACACAGGAAGACCTATATAGGTGCAATGCCGGGCCGTATAATACAAAGTATTAAAAAGGCAGGTACAGCAAATCCTGTTTTTGTGCTTGACGAAATTGATAAGCTTACCAG
>JBQGDS010000153.1:0-5460 GCA_052039185.1 Flavobacterium sp. | reverse complement strand
GTACCGCTGCAAGTAGCTGCGGGTGACGTAACTGTTACTGTGGGCGGAATTGTTATGGTTGCTGTAACTGGTTTACGGGTGTTGCTGCACGAGCCGGCCAGTGCGGCATAGTAGGTAGTAGTAGAGGTAAGCACAGGGGTGGTAAAACTTGTTCCTGTGGCTATAGGTGTGCCTCCGGTTATATTTGTATACCATTCAATAGTTCCTATGGCAGAATTTGCCTGAAGCGTAACACTGCCCGAATCGCATCTTGAGGCATTGATTGTATTTATAGTAGGTGAAACAGTAATAGTAGTGTGTGCAGCAATGTTTAGTGCCGGGTCGCCGGGCATGCCGCCATATTCTACTATATAGCCTTTCGGGGCATAATCGCCGTTACCGCCCTGGTTAGGCAGGTCGTTCCATGAGCCTACATTGCCCACGCCACGTGCAGTTATGTGCGCATAATCTTCCCCGCCATCGGCATTATTAGGCTCGCCTGAATTCCAGAATGCATAATTAGGTGAAGAACCATTAGGTCCGCCATTCCAGAAAACGGTTCCCGCTTCAGGTCCTGTTACCCAGCGCCATACGCCCTCGGTTTGTTCATCGCTTCCGCCTATCCATCCGGTTACACGGGTTTGCTCGCCTACAAACTGCGCTTCTTCATGTGAGCCTATTGTGGCAAGATAGCCCTGCAGCCCAAAATAAGTACTGTTAGCCGCTGCCTGGCGCGCATTGCTCCAGCTTATGCCGTTACTTGATACAAAACGGTAATAGTGTCCTGTTGACGGCAGGTAACTTGCATCGCCAATAGTTATTGAAAACTTGCGGACACCCGGGGTGGGGTTGGTGGCGTTATTTTTATAATATACGTTATTTACTATATATGTAACATCGCTAAATGTTAGCGGCTGCCCCGTTAATGAACGAATTTCTGCTCTGGCAGATATTGGGTCGTATGTCCAGACCAAAGGCATTGTGCCTCTGAAATCAATAACATCCTGATTGCTTAAATAACCTTCAGAAATTTGTACATATACCGCGGTTGCAGTGGTGTCGTCGGGATCGGTAATACTAAAGCCCGTTGCAATTTTCATCCAGTCGCTTCCCGGGCAATAAATCTGATTTCCGGTAGCGGTAAGTATAGGGGGCACGTTTTGCGAAAGTAAGGCAAGCGGCATTAGTAAGAATGCTGCCAGAATTTTATAGCAATTTTTCAAAAAGTCCATTCCGTAAAAATAGAAAAAACTTTTAACCTGCTGTTTCTGTATAGTTTTTTTGAAAGATATCCCATACAACAATGCCTGCACTTACCGAAATGTTGAGGGAATGTTTAGTGCCAAGCTGTGGAATTTCGATAGTGCCGTCACACATTTTTATAGCCTCCTGAGATACACCCTTAACCTCATTACCAAAAACAAGCGCATACTTTATGCCTTTTTCCGGCATGAACTCATTCAGGAAAACCGAATTTTCTACCTGCTCAACTGCCCACACCGAAACATCTTCGCTCTTTAGCTTTTCAATAACTTCAAGTACATTTTTGTGGTACTCCCAGGCAACGGTATCTGTAGCGCCAAGCGCGGTTTTATGTATCTCCTTGTTAGGTGGTGTTGCGGTAATGCCGCACAGGTATATTTTCTCAACAAGAAAGGCATCGGCTGTGCGAAAGACTGAGCCAATATTATGCAGGCTGCGAATATCATCTAATATGACTATAAGCGGTGTTTTTTCAGCCTGTTTAAAATCATCAATGCTTTTACGGTTCAGTTCGCTGTTGGACAGTTTTCTCATTTTTGTATAACTAAGCTGCAAAAATACCATTATGTTTTAAGTTATCCACATTTACTAACATGCGCCTGCATGTTTTTAGGGATTTCATTAAATTCGCCACTGATACTATAATACATACACTTTGGCAGCAACAAAAGATAAACCGGTAAAAGAGACCCCGCTAATGAAGCAGTATAACAGCATTAAGGCTAAATATCCTGATGCCTGCCTGTTGTTTCGTGTGGGTGATTTTTATGAAACCTTTGGTGAAGATGCTATAAGAGCTGCCGGTATATTGGGTATTGTGCTAACCAAACGTGGCAACGGCAGCGAAACCGAAACCGCGCTTGCGGGCTTCCCGCACCACTCGCTGAATACTTATCTTCCGAAACTTGTTAAGGCCGGACTTAGGGTAGCAATATGCGATCAGCTGGAAGACCCTAAAATGACCAAAACCATCGTGAAGCGCGGCGTGACCGAACTTGTTACTCCCGGGGTTTCTATGAATGATGAGGTGCTGCATGCCAAGTCCAACAACTTTTTGGCATCGGTTTATTTCGGGAGGAAGACTATGGGAGTGTCTTTCCTTGATGTTTCCACGGGTGAGTTTCTTACTGCGCAGGGCAATGAAGAATATATTGATAAGCTGCTACAGAATTTCAGCCCGAGCGAAGTGCTTGTACCGAAAAATGAGAAGAATAATTTCAGGGATATTTTTGGTGACGATTATCATACCTTTTACCTGGAAGACTGGGTGTATAAAGAAGATTATGCCTTTGAAAGCCTAACCACGCACTTTGGTACCAACTCACTGAAAGGTTTTGGGGTAGAGGAATTGCAGGAAGGTGTTATAGCATCGGGTGCGGTCTTATACTACCTGGGCGAAACGCAGCACAACAAGGTGCAGCATATTACCGCGATACAGCGTATTGCTGAAGATGCCTACGTGTGGATGGACCGTTTTACCATACGCAACCTGGAACTGTATGGCAGTACCAATCCAAATGCGGTAACACTGCTTGATGTTATTGACAGGACATTGTCACCCATGGGCAGCCGTTTACTGAAACGCTGGCTGGCGCTTCCGCTTAAAGATGCCAACAAAGTACGGGCCCGCCATGAAGTGGTAGGCTATCTGAAAGAAAATACAAATGTGCTGCAGAAATTTCAGCAGCAGATAAAACAAATATCCGACCTGGAGAGGCTTATCTCTAAAATAGCTACAGGAAAGGTTAGCCCGCGTGAGGTTATTTACCTTAAAGATTCGCTTGATGCAATAGTGCCGGTAAAAAACATAGCGTTGGAAAGTGATAACGAAGCGCTGAAAGCTATAGGCGACAGCCTGCACAGCTGTGAACTGCTTCGCGAAAAAATAAAGACCACGCTTAATCCTGATGCGCCTGTGGCAATAAGCAAGGGCAATGCCATAGCTGCCGGTATACATGCCGAACTGGATGAACTTCGTGCCATAGCATATTCCGGTAAAGAGTTCCTGGAAGCGATTGAAAAGCGTGAATCGGAATCAACAGGGATAACGTCACTAAAAATATCGTTCAATAATGTTTTTGGCTATTATATTGAAGTACGTAACACCCATAAAGATAAAGTCCCTGCCGGATGGATACGCAAGCAAACTCTTGTAAACGCAGAACGTTACATTACCGAGGAACTTAAGGAATATGAAAGTAAAATACTGGGTGCGGAAGAAAAGATCCACCAGATAGAAACGCAACTATTTGACCAGCTTGTGGTGTGGATTGCTACGTATATAAAGCCGGTACAGCTTAATGCAGGGCTAATTGCGCAGGTGGACTGCCTGGCATCGTTTGCACAATTGGCAATAGAGAATAAATATATCTGCCCTGAAATAGATGAAAGCTTTGAGCTGGATATTAAGGAAGGGCGTCACCCCGTTATTGAAAAGCAATTACCCGTAGGGACTGAATATATAACCAATGATGTTTACCTGGACAGGCAGCAGCAACAAATAATCATGATAACGGGGCCTAACATGTCGGGTAAATCGGCAATATTGCGCCAAACCGCGCTTATAGTCCTTTTGGCACAGATGGGAAGCTTTGTGCCTGCAGAAAGTGTACGAATGGGGATAGTGGATAAGATTTTTACAAGGGTAGGAGCGTCAGATAATATCTCGATGGGCGAGTCGACCTTTATGGTTGAGATGAACGAAACCGCCAGCATCCTGAATAACATATCCGACCGCAGCCTTATACTGCTTGATGAAATTGGACGTGGTACAAGCACCTATGATGGTATTTCGATAGCATGGGCCATAGCCGAATTTTTACATGAGCATCCGGCACAGCCTAAAACGCTTTTCGCTACGCATTACCATGAGCTGAACGAAATGCAGGATATTTTTGAGCGTGTGCAGAATTATAATGTATCGGTAAAAGAGCTAAAGGATACTGTGCTGTTTATCCGTAAGCTGGTAAAGGGCGGTTCGGCGCATAGTTTCGGTATTCATGTGGCCAAAATGGCGGGAATGCCACAAATGGTTATACAGAAAGCACAGAAGCTGCTTAAAAAGCTGGAGAAAGACCATTCAGGCGAAGCGCTTGCCAATGCGAAGGCTTCGGTGAAGGACGAAATGCAGTTGAGTTTCTTTAATCTTGATGATCCGTTACTGGAGGAAATAAAGGAAGAAATCATTAATCTGGATATAAATACACTTACCCCGGTTGAGGCTTTAATGAAGCTTAACGAAATTAAGAGGATGCTTATAAAATAAGCAGTGAAAAATTTCAGTTTTAAGATTAAGGTTATCAGAATGTTAGATTATTCGTGCAATTTTTTTTCCAAAAACGCTTGCAGATTTGAAAATTCGTGCTACATTTGCACTCGCAATACTAAAGTAATCGGAGTTGCGAAATATACTGCGAAAATAGCTCAGTTGGTAGAGCGCCACCTTGCCAAGGTGGAGGTCGCGGGTTCGAATCCCGTTTTTCGCTCAGCATACTACCAAGTTGCTCGAGTGGTGGAATTGGTAGACACGCTGGACTTAAAATCCAGTGGGCAGTAATGCCCGTGCGGGTTCAAGTCCCGCCTTGAGTACAAGATTTAAATCCCGTTAAGAAATTAGCGGGATTTTTTTATTGGGTTTAATCTTTTCTAACAATTTTTTTACAGTATTTTATTTGTTAATAAAATCTAAAATGATTTTATTTAGTGCCTGAAAATCAATCACACCGATGAAATACTGTATCACTTCTTTTATGCTTTTGTACTGTTTTACAGAAGCATGGTCACAGAACATCGCCCGCTGGGTGAGCTTGAGTACAAGTATGTAGGCGGAGCATCTCCGGGGCCGGCACTGCAAAAGGTTGACTGCAAATACAACATACGCGGATGGCTTACTGATATTAATGACACAGCTAACCTGTTGGCCGATGGCGACCTGTTTGCTTTCCATATTGGTTATAACACTATTGGTTCTAACGTTCAGGGCAATGTACAGCCTTTGTACAATGGTAATATTGCCGAAACCTCATGGATATCTGCCAGAAGCTTAAATACGGCTATAAATATGACCAGCTGAACCGTCTGCTCAATTCCTATTACCAAAAACGCAGCCGGTATACACGGGCAGTTATGACGAGAGTATGACCAACGATAAAAATGGGAATATACTTGGGGGCTATTACGATATGGTGATTATGATGATAATGTACATGCTATTGAAAT
>JBQGDS010000152.1:0-12064 GCA_052039185.1 Flavobacterium sp. | reverse complement strand
CTTAAGTTTGAAGACCTGGAAAAAATGAGCAATGGCATAACGCTTGACGGCCATCGCCTGTATATAGATGAGGTAAGCTACATAGACGGACAGGCTAAAACCGAAGTAGGTATTAAGCTGCGTACGCCAAATGTAAAGGTGGTACGTGCTATATTCGAAGAGTTTAAATATAATGTACTGAAGGTAGACCGTGTTTCATTTGCAGGGCTTACCAAAAAGAACCTGCCAAGGGGTAACTGGCGTTTCCTTACGGAACAGGAAGTTATTAACCTTAAGAATATATAAAGGTTTTCAGTAAGTAAGTTTTTCTATGGATGCAAAGTTAAATGAGCATATAGCAAGACAATGGTTTGAAGCCTTTAACAGCAAACAGCTGGAAAAGTTATTGGCGCTTTATGATGATAATGCCGAACATTTCAGCCCGAAATTAAAACTACGCAGACCCGAAACCAATGGCCTGGTTCAGGGTAAAGAAGCTATGCGGAGCTGGTGGCAGGATGCTTTTGACAGGTTGCCGACATTGCATTATAAAATAAACACGCTGACAGCCAATACCGATCGTGTGTTTATGGAATACACCCGCACTGTACAAGGTGAAGATGATATGGATGTAGCGGAAGTACTGGTTATAAAAAACGGGAAGATAGTTTTCTCCCGGGTTTATCACGGATAATTAATATATAAAACCCCGCTTTTGCGGGGTTTTATATTTATTGGAACTCAATTTCTTTAGTTAGAATCCAGTCCACGCTTTTTAAGCAGCGGCTGTATGGATGGCTCACTTCCGCGGAAGTTTATGTAAAGTTTCATAGGGTCTACCGTGCCTCCACGTTCCAGTATATTCATGCGGAAAGACCTTGCTGTTTCGGGGTCAAAAAGTGATTTCGACTTAAATGCATCAAAAGCATCGGTATCTAAAACACCTGACCATATATAGCTGTAATACCCTGCTGAGTACCCACCCGAATAAATATGTGTAAAATAGGTACTTCTGTACCTTGGGATTATTGAATTTGGAAGTCCTATTTTTTTCATGGCAGCATTTTCAAATGCCAGCACATCGGTTGGTACATCTTTACCGGCAGTGTGGTATTCCATGTCAAGGTATGATGCTGCAAGATATTCTACCGTAGCAAAACCCTGGTCAAAAGTGCCCGATTTCTGCAATTTATCTATCAGTTCTGCAGGAATGGCTTTCTCTGTTTTATAATGCCTGGCATACATTTCCAGCACTTCAGGCTCGGCTGCCCAGTTTTCCATAATCTGTGAAGGTAGCTCAACAAAATCGGTAAATACACTGGTGCCGGCAAGGCTTTCGTAATTTACGTTGCTTAGTAATCCGTGCAATGCATGTCCAAACTCATGGAAAAATGTTGTAGTCTCATCAAATGTCAGCAGGGCAGGAGCATCAGCTGTTGGCTTAGAGAAATTACAAACAATCGAAATTACCGGTGCCTTTCGCGTACCGTTTATCATTTGCTGCTTGCGGTAGCTTGTCATCCAGGCACCTCCGCGTTTAGATGCCCTGGGGTGCATGTCCATGTATAATATGCCCAGGTGGCTTCCGTCTCTGTCTATCACTTCCCAAACAGTTACATCTTCATGGTATTTAGGTACATCTTTCAGTTCATTGTACTTTAGTCCGTACAGCCTTTCGGTCACCGCAAATATACCATTACGCACATTTTCCAGGCTAAAGTATGGCTTTAGCTCCTGTTCGTCAAGATCGTAGCGTTTCTTGCGTATTTTTTCAGTATAGTAACGCCAGTCATAAGGTTGTACTTCCCCGGCAATGTCTTCATTCCTCATCATTTCTTTAATATCAGCCTCTTCGGTTTTGGCTTTGGCAAGTGCAGGTTCCCACAGCTGGTTCAGCAGTTTGTATACATTTTCAGGAGTTTTGGCCATACGCTCTTCCAGTACAAATGCTGCATGGTTTTTATAGCCCATAACTTCTGCTTTTTCAGCACGAAGACTGGCCAGTTTAGCAACATTGGCGCTATTGTCATGGGCATTTTTGTTATGTCCGCGATTTTGGTAGGCTGTCCATATTTGTTTGCGCAGTTCGCGGTTATCGGCATATTGTAAAAAAGGCATTACACTGGCATTTTGCAGGGTAAATACCCACTTGCCTTTCTGCTTTTTAGCAACAGCATCATCGGCTGCTGCGTCAATAATTTCCTGAGGCAGGCCTGCAAGGTCTTTCTTGTCATCTATTACAAGCATGTAGCTGTTATTCTCAGCCAGTACATTTTCACCATATTGTAATGATGTAAGCGATAGTTCCTTATTTATTTCGCGCAGCCGTTCCTTCCGTTCATCCGAAAGCGTAGCGCCATTACGCTGGAAAGCTTTGTATTTACGCTCAAGCAGTTTAGCCTGCTCATCGGTCAGCGTAAGTTTTTCTTTCATATCCCACACAGCCTGTACACGGCGGAACAGCTTTTCGTTCAGGAAAATATTGTCGTAGTTTTTAGACAGTTCAGGGGCAACTTCCTTAGCGGTAGCCTGTAACTGAGGGTTTGTGTTTGCCGAGTTAAGGTTACTGAAAACAGTATTTACGCGGTTAAGCAGCTGCCCGGCGTTTTCAAAAGCTATAATGGTGTTTTCAAAAGTCGGCTCGTCCTGATTATTGGCTATGGCATCAATTTCCTGTTGGTGTATGCGTATGGCCTCCAGTATGGCAGGTTTAAAATGCTCATTTTTTATAAGATGGAACGGCGGTACTTCATAAGGTGTATTGTATGCCGAAAGCAGTGGGTTCAGGTCGTTTTTCGGTTGTGTTTTATTCATGGTATTGCACGATGTTAGCAGTGTTCCCGTAAGGGTCAGTGCAATTAAACTTTTCTTCATTTTTATCCGGGTTAAAAATGTAAAGTTATCTTTTAGGAGGATAATTACCAACTTTATTAATGCGAAGTTAAAGGTGTGTTCTTTTTAACAGGAAAAAACTATCTTTAATGCGAAAATGAGAATAGCATGAAAAAGCCTCTGAAGAGTATAGCTATTAAGACAGCTAAGGGTTTAGGTATATTTATAGCATCAGTACTACTGCTTATGTTCCTGTTACCTATGCTTTTTCCGGGCACTATATCCGAACAGGTAAAAAAGCTGGCGAATAAAAGCCTTGCCGGCGAGCTGAACTTCTCCAAATCGAAACTCTCATTTTTTACACACTTCCCGTCTCTTACAGTATCGCTTGATGATCTTTCGCTTATGGGGTCGGAACCTTTTAAGAATGATACGCTTTTGCGTGCTGATCAGGTAGCTTTCGGTATCAACCTAAAGAGACTGATTTTTGATAACGAGGTAAAGATTGATGAGCTTTATGTGTCAGACGCCCGCATTAATGTAATGGTAAATGAAAAGGGTGAGGCTAATTATAATGTATACATTGCCCCGGAAGACCAGCCGAAAGACACTACTGCCGAGGGTACGGCCATAAAGCTGGACCGGATAGAGTTTCAGGACTGCCATATAACGTATAATGACCGTTCGGCCAAGGTACTGGTAGATGCACATGGTTTTAATTATATAGGCAAAGGGGCGCTTAGTGAAGATGTGTTTGACCTGGCTACAGATGCAGAGATAGATTCAGTAGATTTTATTTATGACAATATAGCTTACCTTGAAAAGAAACGCGTACGCGCCGACCTGATAACCCGTATCAATACTAACTCCCTGTCATTTATTTTACAAAAGAACGAGTTGCGCATCAACCGCCTGCCTGTAGAATTTACCGGTATATTTACCATTTTACGTGACGGGTATAATATAAACATCAACGCCAGGTCTGAAAATAACAGGCTGAAAGACCTGTTTACGGTTTTGCCGCCACAGTATTTAACCTGGATGGAAAAAACTACCATCAACGGGCGCAGCGACCTGAACATTCTTTTTAAAGGGCGTTACAATGCCGCAGCACAGCAGCAGCCAAGCCTTGATTTTGGTATAAAAGTGCGAGACGGGCGGATTGAATATGAGGGTGCGCCGGAAGCTTTGTCTGACCTGAAACTGGATGTGTCGGGGAAACTACCAAACCTTGACCCGGAACAGGTGGAAATATCCCTGAAACAGCTGGATTTTAATTTAGGTGATAAGGATAGTTTTCATGCTTTCCTGCAAATGAAAGGACTTTCTAAAATGCAGATCAAGGCTAACATGACAGGGTCACTTAACCTGCAAACGCTTGACCAGGCACTGGGACTCGAAAATCTTGACCTCAAGGGAAGGCTCAGGACCGACCTTGTTGCCGATGGTATATATGACGCAGAACGGAAGTTGTTCCCAAAAACCAAGGGAGGTATTTATCTGAAGGGCGGTTGGCTTAAGTCAGGATATTACCCTAACCCTATAACTAACATAACGTTTACTGCCACCGCAACAAATAATGCGGGTACGTTCCAGGATCTTAAGGCGGCTATAAAACCTGCGTCGTTTGTGTTTGAGGGCAATCCTGTATACATAAGTGCAGAATTCTCTGATTTTGCCGATCTCTTCTATGATATACGTGGTAAAGGCGAGCTTAATATTGGCAGGATATACAAAGTGTTTTCGCAAAAAGGGTTAGATGTTGACGGCTATGCCAAAATGGACCTGCTATTGAAAGGAAGGCAAAGCTATGCTACAACCGGGCAGTATGAAAAGCTGGACAGCCGCGGGAGTTTAATACTTAAAAACATAAAGGCAACATCCGAACTGTTTCCTAAGTCGTTCCTGATTAAGGACGGATATTTTAGTTTCCATCAGGAAAAAATGTTTTTCGATAAGTTCAAGGCATATTATGGCCAGTCTGATTTTGCCATTAACGGGTACCTGATTAATACCATCAACTATTTCCTTGAATCGAAAGGTACCCTGCATGGTAATTTCAACATGAAATCAAAACTGATAAATGTTGATGAGTTCATGGCGCTACAGCCGGGTGAGAATAATGATAAAAAGCCGGAGATTGAAGCTGCAGAAGCGCAAAATAAAAAACAATCAGGTGTAGTGGTGCTGCCACGTAACCTGGCTGTGTCACTCATTGCAAATGCAGATAAGGTACAATATACAGGCCTTACGCTTGATAAGCTTATAGGTAAGGTGGGTATTGACAGAGGCAGGCTGTACCTTGAAAATACCACATTTAATATTATTGACTGCAATGTGGGTATAGACGCTTCATATAAAGATGAATCGCCTACGGCTGCACATTTTAATGCGCATTTCCGTGCGAAAGATTTTAATGTAAAACGAGCGTACAATGAAGTACCGCTTTTCCGTGAAATGGTAACTGCTGCCGAGAAGGCTGAAGGAATAATATCGGTAGATTACAAAATTAAGGGTGACCTGGATGGCAACATGAGCCCGATAATGGAATCGTTAGAAGGTGGTGGGATCATTTCCGTACGTGATGTAAAGGTAGTGGGGCTTAAACTTTTTGGTGGCGTAAGTAAGGAAACCGGTGTAGACGGAATAAACAACCCGGATATAAAGGGTATAAATATAAAAACCTCAATTGCAAATAATGTTATACATATTGACGATTTTGCATTTAGCGTTGCAGGTTTCAGGCCAAAAATAAGCGGTTCTACAAGTTTTGACGGACTAATTGATATCAGGCTGCGTTTAGGCCTGCCGCCAGGTGGCCTGGTAGGTATCCCTATTATGATTAGCGGTACACATGAAGACCCTAAAATAAAGGTTTTCAGCAAAACGCATAATGAAATTGAAGGCTCTACCTATAACAAGAAAACCAACACGGTAGTAAAAAAATCAAAGCGTAAGAAAGAATAAAAAATCCGGCTGTAATGCCGGATTTTTTATTTAAGCGTTTATTGCTTCTACTTTTATATCATTATCATTAAGCATATCCTTCAGCATATTTTCAATACCGCTTTTCAGGGTAAAGGTTGACGAAGGGCAGCCACTGCACGCACCCTGTAATATAACTTTAACTCGCTTTTCATTTTCATCATACGAGTCAAATGCTATATTACCGCCATCGCCCTGTACTGCCGGTTTTACATATTCTTCCAATATATTGATAATGCGCTGGGATGTAACATCAAGCGAATCAAAATAAGCCTCCTGCTGCTTTTCGGCCTGAGGCATTTGCTGTAACATGCTTTCGTTAATAACGGTATTGCCGTTTTCAATAAACGTCCTTATAAAAGAACGTATTTCGGCAGTTATTTCATCCCATTCCGTCATGGCGTATTTAGTAACCGATATGTAATTCTCATCAATAAAAATTTCTTTTACAAATGGGAATTTAAAAAGTTCCTTTGCGAGCGGAGATGCTTCGGTTTCATCAATGTTTTTAAACTCAGCTGATGTTTTTGTAAAGAGTTTATTGCCTACAAATTTAAGTACCGCCGGGTTTGGCGTAGTTTCAACATATATTGTTGAAGGTACTTTTTTGTTAGTTGTAACTTCTTCTTTCAGGATTTCGCCGCCTGTGTTTACAAAATTTTCAATTTGCTGTGCAACATCGTCCTGTACATCGGGCCATTCTACAATTGAATATTTTTCAATACCTATAAAGTTGCCCGATATATAAACGGTTTTTACAAACGGCAGGAAAAACAGCTGTTTTGCAAGAGGTGAGTTTGCAGTATCATCAATATTCTTAAATTCAAAATTGCCACTTTTGGCTATAAAGTCACTAAACTCAAACTTAAGTATATTAGGGTTTTGGGTAGTTTTTATGGTTATTTTTTCCATCGGTATAAATCAAGTAATTATGGCTGCAAAGTTACGGCAAAATGTTTTATCAGGTACATGCCGTCGTATCTGTATTTAACTAATAAACCTGATTTTGTTAATTCTCATAAACCCTAGTAGGGAAAAATATAACCAGCCTGTTTATGCATAACTAAGCAGTTTTATGTAAAAATTAAGTTAGTAAATAACGCTGTTGGGTAAAATTTGTGATTATTTAAAAAATGTTCATCAATATTTTAAGGAATATTTATATTTGGAAATTCAACAGGAATATCTTTTTAAAACGTACTAAACAACCTACAATAAAAGCATATATGGTAAGATCATTACTCACCTTGTTTATTTTATTAGCCTCTTTATGTTCATTTGCACAGAGTGATATAGTGTGGCATAATACTAACCCTACCATGAGCTATCAGCCTAACAGCACAGTAGTTTATGATATTATTATTACTAATAACGGCCCTGCTGCCCAATTGGTAAATGTAAGCAATCCGTTACCGGGCTTTACAATTGCACCGGGTATCAACAGGTTTATGTGGATGTCATCCACAGGGCTCAACGGTACCAACCTGCCGCTAAATAGTAATATTACTATTGCTGCCGGGCAAACGGTAGTGTTTACAGTAACCATACGTGTTCCAGGCTCGTTTAACGGTACACTGCCATCGCCTGCGGTAACCTGGACGCGCAATGCTAATATTGAGGTTACCAACACCAATAACCAGCAGTATTACACACCCGGAACAACTACTACCTACATACTTCAGGTAAAGAACAGTGGGCCGGAAATAGCCGAAGATGTACAGATTAACCTGCCTGTTCCTGCCGGCATTACAACTGTAAACTGGACAGGAAGCAACGGCACATCGGGCACAGGTAATATCAGCGACTTAATTGCTGTAATGAATGTAAACCAGGTTGTTACTTATACTGTAGATGTGGACATTCCTGCAACATTTACAGGTCCGCTTACAAGTAGTCCGTCAGTTGTTATTACCGGGGATCAGGTGGATCCTTCGCCCGGATGTAACTGTACTGATGTAGATTACCAGATAAATACAGGAGCCGATATTGTTGTAGTGAATACTAATGGCCAGGCAGCCTATACCGCAGGTACTACTACAGTTTATACTGTAACGGTTACCAATAATGGACCTCAGGCAGCTCAGAATGTTGTTGTTACAAATCCTTTGCCTCCGGGTATTACTTCTTTTTCATGGGTTGGCGACAACGGCAGTAACGGCACTAACGTTCCGCTGAACAATACTATACCTACACTTGCCGTAGGGCAATCCGTTGTTTATACTGTAACTGTAGGCATACCTAACGGCTTCAGCCAACAATACCTTACCAGTACAGCTTCTGCTACCAGTACTACATACGATCCTGATCCGTCATGCCCTCAGTGTATCGACCAGGATTACAGGATAACTTCAACTGCCGATATTGTAGTTGTAAATACTGATGGGCAAGCTCAGTATACAGCAGGTGCAACACATGTATATACCGTTACGGTTACAAACAATGGACCTAATACTGCATCTAATATCGTAGTTAGGTATCCATTGCCTGATGGCATCCCTGCCGGTGCAATGACGTGGATAAACACAAATAACGCATCGGGCACAGGGGCTATTAATAACAATGTTAACTCTATTGCCATGGGGCAGACAGTTACTTATACGGTAACTATAAACGTTCCTGTCGGCTTTACGGGCGATCTTGTAACCGAGGCTATTGTCACCAGTTATGCCGATCCTGATCCTTCATGCGCACAATGTATAGACATTAATACCAATGTTAGCCCTGAGGCTGATATTGTAGTAACAAATACCAACGGGCAGGATGTTTATGTTCCGGGTGCTGTTTCAGTATATACAGTTACAGTTACCAATAATGGTCCTGCTGCTGCGCAGAATGTAACGGTATCTGCGCCGTTACCGGCTGGTATTACAGGCTATACTTGGACAGGGAGCAATGGCTCGGCGGGAACAAACGTTCCGTTGTCGGATGCTATAGCGAGCCTTGCAGCCGGGCAGACAATAACATATACAATTAATGTTGATGTACCTGCGGGCTATACAGCGCCAAATCTTATAAATGCAGTTTCTGTAACCAGCGATACGCTCGATCCTGATCCTGCATGCCCCGATTGTGTTGATGTGGACTATGCTGTTCCGTCGGCTAATATCAGGATAACGCAGACTCTTGCCTCAGGTACCCAGTACACTGCAGGTAGGATTGCCGATTATACTATTACCGTTACTAACGAAGGCCCTGCCGATGCACAGGATGTTGCTGTACAAAGTGTGCTGCCTGCAAATATTACGGCTGCCCAGGTTAGCTGGGTAGGGAGTAATGGTACTTCAGGTACCGGTACATTAAATGATGTGATAGCTCTTCTTGAAAATGGTGAAACCGTAACATATCATGTATATGTTGATGTGCCGTCTTCATACCCGATCGCAGATAATCTTGTGCATCAGATAAGTGTAACAAGTACAACACCGGATCCTACTCCGGCTTGTGGGCAATGTACAAATACGGCTACGCCAAACCCGCTCGCCGATATTGTTGTTGTAAAAAATAATGGACAGACTGAATATACAGCAGGAGAATCAGTTACGTATCTTATAACGGTTACCAATGCCGGGCCAAGCGATGCCCGCAATGTACGCGTGGTAGATAACAAGCCGGGGCCTATACCTTCAATGACCTGGAGAGGAAACGGCACAGGTGGTGCATTAAGTATGGATAATACAATTCCGGTACTTGCCGCAGGCCAGTCAATGCAGTATTGGGTAACATGGGTGGTTCCTGAAAACTATCCATCACTTGTAGGTCCGCTTACCAATACGGTTATTGTAACCAGCCCTACACCAGACCCTACACCTACATGCCAGCGATGTGTTGATACCGATTCGCCTAGGGGAAGGTTCGTTTCATCGGTAACAAACCTGTATACACCTGAAGAAATGGTTAAAGACGTACTTATAGGGGCAGACTGTCTTATTACAAATTTCCAGTCAAGTACAGGTACTAACTTTGGTTCGGCCAATGGTATCAGTTATTTCCATAAAAATCGTTCTGTTTTTCCTTTTAAGGAAGGGGTAATATTAACCGCTGGTGATGCTACACGCTTACAAGGGCCTAATGATGTTGCTATACTTAGTAACACAGGCGGTGCTAACCCTATAGGCTGGCCTGGAGACGCATCACTTCTTCCTTTTCAGGGAAGTGCCACAAGCACAAACGATGCTACATCTATACAGTTTGATTTCCAGCCTTTAAAGCCAGGTATTGACATTTACTATATGTTTGCTGCAGAGGAATATCATTACGGTAGTTTTGAGTGTTCTTTTTCTGATGTTTTTGCTTTTATACTTACGGATCTTACTGATCCGAGTATTCCCCCGATAAATATTGCTGTATTGCCAAACGGGCAGCCTATAACTGTTGAAAACATACATATACAAACCCCAAGTTGTCCGGCTGCAAACCCTACATCTTTCGGTCAGTATAACCATCGTCCTGCTTCAAACCCTCCGGGGCCATTCATTAACGCAGCCGATGCACCTATTAATATGAATGGGCAAACAAAAGATTTTTTGGCTACAGCTCCGTTAGATGTGACCCACATGTATAGGATGAAGCTGGTTATTGCCAATGCAAATGACCATCAGTACAACCCGGCTGTATTCCTTCAGAAGATTGATATAGGATTACCTAAACTGCCGGGCGATCTTTCGTATGAACAGGGCGCTGCGCTATGTTACGAACAGGAATATACACTTACGGTAGACCTGCAGGGGGCAAACTATACTATCCAGTGGCTTCGTGATGGTCAGCTTATTACCAATACCGCCGGCCAGCCTGTTACTACAGAAAGTATTGTTATTACAGAGCCGGGTACTTATACTGTATTGTGTACATCAGTAATAGACCCAAGCTGTATTTTCAGGGACGAAATTATTATAGAATATAAGCCTCCTATGCCTACGGGAGATCCTGTTGATCTTGAGCTGTGTCAAAATGCTACTAATACGTATGTGTATGACCTGACACAAAATACAGCACCGGTACAAAACGGTACCAGCCCTATTGATTATGAAGTTACTTACCATTTAACTGAGCAGGATGCACAGTTTGATAATTTCTTCCCGCTTACCCAGGCTGAGGCTGAAAACTTTACAGGTGTTCATGACCAGATTATCTATATCAGGATTAGTGACATGATAAACAACTGTGTTATAGTAAGGCCGTTCCGTCTTATCGTTAAAAACTGTGCTATAAATCCGGTACAGCCGGCTGCTATGAATGTGTGTGAGGCTGCTCCATATGATGGTTCTGATATTTTTGATCTTACAACTCAAAATGCAATAATACTTGGTAGCCTTGCTGCTGCCGATCATACCATAACATTTTACCATACACAGCTGGAAGCTGAGAATGGTACTACCGGCGCTATCCCTACACCAGAAAACTATCTGGGTACAACCGAGACAATATATATCAGGGTTCAGAAAAATGGAGACCCGCTTTCTTTCGGTGTTACAAGTATGAATCTTTATGTAATACAGCAGCCGGATGTACAGGACATTCCTGATGTTGAGCAGTGTGACAGTTATACTCTCGCTCCTCTGGCTGTAGGTAATTATTACACAGCAGCAAACGGGCTTGGAACTATGCTGCCTGCAAATACCGTAATCACTACTTCGCAGACAATCTATATTTACCAGGCTAATACTTCGCCAAGCGGGTACAGATGTAGTGATGAAGAATCATTTTTAGTAACTATTGTACCATCTCCTGTAGTTGATGAGCCGGCTACTGTAACAGTTTGTGACAGCTATATGCTCCCTGCGCTTACAAGCGGTACTTACTACGGGCAAACAGGAGGTGTAAATCCTCTTAATCCTGCAATACCTATTACAGCAACGCAAGACGTATATGTATATGCGCAGGCAGGTACATTACCATGTGTTGATGAGCATATGTTTACTGTAAATATTGTTACTTCTCCCACCCTTGGCGTAGCCAGTCCATTATTTGTATGTGATGACAATACGGATGGTGTTGCAGAATTTGACTTAACAGCTGCGGTCAACCAGATATTAAATGGCCAGAGTGGACTGACGGCTACGCTGCATACTACGCAGCAGGCTGCAGAAGACGGCACAGGTGCACTTAGCCTTCCGTTGTACAATTCAGTGAGTGGTACGGTATACATCAGGGTGGTGCCTACAGGTTCAGCCTGTTACAGTGTAGCTCCGGTACAGCTAACGGTAAACCCTAAGCCTGTAATCCCGTCGATCCCACAGATCGATATGTGTGATGACAATGCACCTTCGGG
>JBQGDS010000151.1:0-5358 GCA_052039185.1 Flavobacterium sp. | reverse complement strand
TTCTGCGCCGGGTGTAACTTCAGGCCCTATTGCCGGAGGCCGTTCCCAGATTTCAGGTGTATTTGATGTATCTGAAACTAAAGACTTAGCTAATATACTTAGGGCGGGTAAACTTCCAGCATCGGCTGATATTGTTCAGTCGGAGGTTGTAGGTCCGTCACTTGGTCAGGAAGCTATTGATAATGGTATTATGTCATCAATAGTTGGTTTATTGCTTGTATCACTTTGGATGGTTATTTACTATGGTAAGGCAGGTTGGTTTGCTAACGTTGCCCTTGTAGTTAACTTATTGTTCCTGTTTGGTGTACTTGCCAGTCTTGGTGCGGTACTTACGCTACCTGGTATTGCGGGTATTGTACTTACTATGGGTACTGCAGTTGACCAGAACATCCTGATATACGAACGTGCCAAAGAAGAATTGAGAAAAGGTGCTTCACTCGAAGATGCAGTTAAAACATCATACAGCTGGAGAGGTGCAATGTCATCAATAACCGATGCTAACGTTACTCACGTTCTTACAGGTTTGGTGCTTTTAATATTCGGTACAGGCCCGGTTAAAGGTTTTGCTACAACATTACTTATAGGTATATTCACTTCACTATTCACTTCACTATTCATTACAAGGATACTACTTGACTGGAGTGTGAAGAGGGGTGATAAGCTATCGTTTGTAACATCAATCTCTAAAAACTGGTTTACTAACTTTAAATATGACTTCCTTGGTGTTAAGAAATTTACATACATCTTCTCATCACTTGTGGTTATAGTAAGCCTTGTGGGTATATTCTTTGTAAACGGTCTTGACCAGGGTGTTGACTTTGCCGGAGGGCGTACTTTCCAGGTGAAGTTTGAAAAGCCGGTATCTCCGGACGAGATAAAAGAAGTACTTGGTGCGGATAATGTATTTGGCAGTGCCGATGCTAAAATATTTGGTGATGCCACACAGCTTAGGATTACAACTAAATATAAAGTGCAGGAGCATGGTATTGAGGCTGACCAGGAAGTAAACAAAAAAATGTATGAAGCCCTTAAAAAGTATTACTCGAACAACATCAGCTATGACCAGTTTATCAATACTTTCGAAGGTAAAAAAATAGGTATTGTATCAGCTTCAAAGGTAGGTCCTACAATTGCTGATGATATTAAGACCAACTCATACTGGGCGGTTATCGGTTCAATGGCTATTGTGTTCCTTTACCTGATGATCAGTTTCAGGAAATGGCAGTACAGCCTTGGTGCGGTGGCAGCTATAGCACACGACGTTATATTTGTACTTGGTATTTATTCATGGTGTTATAAGTTCATGCCATTCCATATGGAAATGGACCAGCACTTTATAGCGGCTATCCTTACGGTTATCGGTTACTCAATGAACGATACTGTAATTGTATTTGACAGGGTACGTGAATACCTTGCAGGTAAAACCAAAGGTAACTTTGCAAACATTGTAAATACATCTATCAACACTACAATGTCAAGGACAATCAACACTTCATTAACCATGATATTGGTACTACTTATCATGTTCATATTTGGTGGTGAGTCTATCCGCGGATTTATATTCGCAATGCTTGTAGGTATCGTTGTAGGTACTTATTCTTCACTGTTTATTGCAACTCCTGTACTTGTTGATACGGTATCAAGAGAAGAGAAGAACAAAATTGAGCACGCTCATAACGACGAAGTGGCATAATCACTTCTGTTACATACATATAAAAAAACCTGCTTATTCAAGCAGGTTTTTTTATAATTTTTTTGCACCACATACGCTAAATGCCATATATTCGTTATTATTGTAAGCAGAAAAATTTACATTAAGCAATCCTTATTATACACATGACAAATCTGATCTTTTTACTGCAGGATACAATACCTGCTGCTGCAGCCGAAGTGCCGGCAAATGCTGTTGCTGCTACCGATGAAACACTGAACTACTTTCAGCTGATTATGAAAGGCGGTATAATGGTTATACCTATTTTGCTGCTGCTGGCGTTAACCTTTTACATTATAATTGAAAGGGCGCTGTATTACAAGAAAGCTGCAAGGGTAGATGATAACCTTATTAATGAGGTGCGCCTTCAGCTTAATTCAGGTAAGATTGAAATGGCACAAATATCAGCCGAAAAATCAGGCACAGCTTCGGGTACTGTTTTGGCAAGTGGTATAAGCTTAATTGGCAGGCCACTGAGCGAGATTGAAGGTATGATGGAGAAGACTACCAATGTTGAGATTGGAAACATGGAGAAGAAACTGGGCTGGCTGGGCCTTGTAGCCGGTGTGGCGCCTATACTTGGTTTCGTAGGTACTATTGCAGGTGTAATCAAGATATTTTACACCATATCACAATCAGGTGATGTAAGTATAGGAAGTATATCTGAAGGTTTGTATGAAAAAATGATCAGCTCGGCATTAGGACTTATAACAGGTGTTATAGCATATTGCGGTTACCATTACTTCAACATGACTATTGATAACTTCGGTTTAAAGATACAAAGACAGGTTATACAATTTGTTAATGCAATAACTACAGGCAAATGAGAGTAAGGAGAAATAAACGTTTTCATGCTGAGATTGCCGCTTCGGCGCTTAGTGATATTATGTTCTTCCTTTTACTGTTCTTTCTTATTATATCTACGCTGGCTAACCCTAACGTAATAGATCTTACGTTGCCTAAGGCGGAATCAAACAAAACTACCGATAAGGCGCATACTACCATTTCGGTTACTGAAGACAAGCAGTATTATATTGATAAGCAGCCGGTGCCGTTTGAACAGCTTGAGGCTGAGCTTATGGCAAAAATAGGACAGAACAAGGATAACGTAATAATAGTAAGGCTGCCTAAAAACCTGCAGGTTCAGGATATGGTAGATATACTGCAGATAGGCCAGCGGAACAAACTTAAGTTTTCGATAGCTACAACAAAATAACAGGATATGGCATTTACACTGACTGAACAGGAAAAGAAATCGCTTGTGGCAACCACAGCGCTCTTTGCTGTGCTGTTCCTGCTAATGTTCTTATTTAAGTACAATGAAAAAGGCGACCTTGTAGACCTTGAAGGCGGCGGAGGAGGAGGCGGTGTAACCGTTAACTTTGGCGACAGTGATGTAGGTTCGGGAGCCGATTTCAGGAGTGAGGTACTTAACGTTAAAGATAAGACTAAAGAAACACCACCTCCGGCAGCAGCTTCTGAAGATGAAGTTGTAGCCAGTGACCTTGATGATGCCCCGGCAGTGGTTAAGACCAAGCCGGTGGTTAAGAAAGATCCTAAAAAGCAGGATGCTCAGCCCGCACCTGTACAGCCGCCCAAACCTTCAAAATCTACTTCTGATGCGCTTTCAAGCATTTTAGGAGGAAATAATAAAGGTGGCGATGGTGATGATGGCCAGGCGGGAAATAAAGGCAAGGCAGGCGGGGATAAAAACTCAGGAAACTATTACGGCGACGGCGGAAGCGGTGGTGGTACCGGCGGTGGCACGGGTACAGGTAATGGCACTGGCACTGGCCCGGGAAGCGGAAGCGGTTCAGGAGGCGGAAGCGGTGCAGGCCGGGGTACAGGGGTAGGTAATTACCAGCTTGCCGGACGTAAGGTTATAGCCAAGCCACAACCACGTTATACCTGTAATGAACAGGGAACAGTAGCCGTTGAGATCTCGGTTGACCAAAACGGGCGTGTAATAAATGCTACACCGGGTGTAAGGGGAACTACCAACTCTGCAAAATGTTTATTAGACCAGGCACGTCAGGCAGCTCTTAATACAAAGTTTGATAGTAGCGAATCAGCTCCTGATAAGCAGGTGGGCAAAATTATATACAATTTTAAACTTACTGATTAACCCCAGAATGATATAAATAAAAAAAGCGGCTTTATTTTCAAGCCGCTTTTTTTATTAGTCAATATATCTCTCTTATAGTGTTTCGGTACGGTTCTTTGAAGTAAATATCAAATAAATACCTACAATTATAAATGGTATACTTAACCATTGGCCGGTTGAAAGGACTTCACCCAAATCTTTTTCAATACCACCCTGACTCTGTTTCACGAATTCTACTACAAATCGCACTGTCCACAGCAGGATAAGGAACACCCCGAAGATAAGGCCATGCTTTTTACGGGCATCGGTTTTCCAGTACATGTAGTAAATGATGGCAAATACAAATATGTAAAGAAATGCTTCATACAATTGAGCCGGATGCCTGTACGGTATTTTATCCAGGATATCTTTATATAGCGGATTGTGCTCTATCATGTCATACGCCTTATTATAATTTTCTTCTCCTGTTGCTTTAACAACATCATGTTTGTTAAGCCAGTCTTCGCCACGAATGAATTTTATGGCTGTAGGCGTATCTTTAGTGGTTTCACTACCTAATATTTCAGAGTTGATGAAATTACCCAGCCTGATAAATATACCGCCACTTGTAACCGGTATTACAACCCTGTCAAGCACCCAAAGTAATGGCCTGCGTATTATCCTTTTGCTGTAATATATCATTGTAATGATAATAGCTATCGCGGCGCCGTGACTGGCAAGCCCTGCAAATCCTGTAAATTCAAAAGTTGGGTTTAGCCTTATAGGCAGGAATACATTTACGGGATCCTGTGTAAATAGTTCACGCTGGTAAAACAGTACATGTCCCAGTCTTGCGCCTATCATTGTGGCAACAATGGTATAAATAAAAAGTTTATCAAGCTTCTCAATGCTTTCGCCCTCGCGTTCAAATATCTTTTTCATGATGAACCAGCCAAGGCCAAAGGCAACCACCCAGGTAAGGCTGTAATAGCGGATCATGAAAAAGCCCAGGTCTATCCCTTCGGAAGGGTTCCAGACAGTGCTTAAAAAATGTGTCATTTTAATGGTTTTAGGTAATGAGTCGTAAATTTAAGCAAATGGTTACGACTGCAAAAAAAATGCTACTCTTTATGCTCACATTTTTTACCATGCACAGGATCATAGCCATGACCTCCCCACGGGTAACAGCTCATAATACGTTTAAGGGCAAGCCAGCCGCCTTTTAGCAGGCCATGTGTTTGTAATGCTTCCACAGCATAGTGCGAGCAGGTAGGAGAGTAGCGGCATACGCCGGGTGTAAATGGCGAAATGGCCGACTGGTAAAACCGGATGAGTAATATAAAAGGTGCGGTAAGCAGCGACCTGGCTTTCAAAATGCTTAGGTTAAGGAAAATGTAGTACCCTCCTTGCCGTCTTTAATCTGTATGCCTAAAGCAGCCAGTTGGTCTCTTATCTGGTCAGACAGTGCAAAATCCTTATTTGCCCTTGCTTCATTCCTCATGTTGATTAGGAGGTTTATAGTGCCTTCCAGCTTATCTGTACCTGCATCAGCTTTAACAGCATT
>JBQGDS010000150.1:0-6875 GCA_052039185.1 Flavobacterium sp. | reverse complement strand
AATAAAGCGACTTTTTGCCCAAGTGCCTCAATTTCTTTTACGATTTGTTCGCCTTCAGTTTTATTACTATTGTAGGTCAGCACCACGCCAATCCCTTTCTTAGCCAGTGCAATTGCCATATTTTTGCCCAGTCCGCGGCTGCCACCGGTAACAAGGGCTATTTTTTGTTGTTCCATTTTTACTATTTATATCTAATATTATACTGCAAAGTTAAAATGCCCTATGCGCTTAAAAATGGTGGAGACTTCAGTATTTTGTTTCTCTACTTAAAGTCTTTTCCTGAAATCCCTGGGAGTAATACCGCACATCCCTTTAAAGAATTTGGTAAAATTAGTAGGATCATTATACCCGAAACGAACCGCAATATCAGCTATGTTCATATCGGTTTCACTAAGCATTTTCTGTGATTCCAGCAGCAGGCGTTCTTCCATAAAGTCGCAGGGAGATTTACCTGTGGTAAGCTTTATAGTATTGGTAAGATGCCTCGGGTGTATAAACAGCAGCTGTCCAAAATCGGCAGCATGCATTCTTTTATTGGTTTTGCCGCTAAGCAGTTCCTGTATATGGATTTCCATCAGCCTGAAAAAACCGGCAGTTATTTCATCTTTACGGGAAAGTATTTTACGCGGAAGTAGAGCTGCTGTTGTTTCCATAATGCTGTTGGGTATAACTAAAGTACAAAATTTATAGTATGTTTGCGGAACAATACTGTACAATGCCAAAAAAGAACCCAGCCCAGATAAGTCTTTTTCCTGAACCTCAATACCATTACCATATACTGCTTTCGCCACCGGAAGCTATTGATGCGGATGTGCAGGGAATGAAAAAAACGCTCGCCGGGATGATTGGCATTCCCGACTATAATTTTACAAAGGCACACCTTACCCTTCATGATATGGAAGCGCCGGAATCAGTAAACATAAAAGATCTGCTGAAAACAGCACTCGCAGGACAACGCAGGTTTACAGTAAAAATTTCGGGTTATGATAACTGGAATCATGCACTGGTACTTAAAATTGAAAATCCTGAGCCTGTAGCAGCTTTAGCAGATATAGTAAAAGCACCGCACAAAGCGCCCTTAAAAACAGAGCGCCAGACGAGTATACTGGATAAGCCTAAGCGTACGAAACTTTCCATTACACCCCATATTACTATTGCACGCGGACTAACTGAAGCTACATTGGATACTATAAGCGATTTTTCGGCATTTGACTATACCAATGAATGGGTATGTGACCGCGTTACAATATTACGCCGCAGAACAGACAGCACGGGCAAATACCTGAAATATGCTGAGATTAAACTGAAATAATCACTGCTAAATATTTCATAAAGTTATAATACATTATCTGTTAAGAAAGTAATTTAGGCATAGTTGTTGGAAAACGGCTATTAAAATAGAGAGATTAATAACCTAAAATGAAAGGCCATGAAAACTCTGAAAAGCTTAATTACAGGAATAGTTATTTTAGTCTTCAGCCAGATGGAGGCACAGGTATCGGTTAATGTAAACATTGGAGCTCCACCCGCCTGGGGGCCGGCAGGATATACAGAAGTACGCTATTACTACCTTCCTGATATTGACACCTACTATGATGTAAGCACAGGACAATACATTTATATTAATCGCGGCAGCTGGATTCGCGCCAGGGCATTGCCTCCTGCACACAGGCATTATAATTTATACAATGGCTACAAGGTAGTACTTACTGATTATAGGGGCGGTACACCATACACGTATTACAAAACACATAAAGTAAAATATCCGCACGGTTATCGCCCGGGGCCTCAAAAAACTGTTGGTGTACCACCGGGACACCTTAAAAAACACAAAGTTTTACCACCACCGCCACATCATCCTGTAGCGTTAAAACACAAAGGGCCTCCGGGCCATGGCCCTAAAAAACACCACAAAGGGAAAAAACATTAATATATTAAAAAAAGGGCTGCTTTAAAAGCAGCCCTTTTTGTTTAGCTATACTTGTACCCGTTTCCAACGCCCTCTGCGGAAAAGTACAACACTTACTACAGTCATTACAGTTTCTGCTATTGGTATGGCCCAGAAAACTCCTGTAGGGCCCCAGCCGAATTGTTTCGCCATAAGGTAGGCAATCGGTATCTGGAAAAGCCAGAACCCGAAGAAGTTTACCCATGTTGGCGTTTTGGTATCGCCCGCACCGTTAAATGCGTTAAGCAATACCATACCCACTCCGTAAAACAGGTAGCCGGCGCTTAATATCCGTATCGCTTCTACCGCTACGGTATGTACACGTGGGTCATTAGTAAAAAAGCCCATCATGGTATTGGCAGCCAAAAGACATACAACCATGATAACACCCATGTATATAACATTGAATTTTGCCGTAACAAATACTGACCGCTCTGCCCTGTCTACCTGCTTTGCACCAAGGTTTTGCCCTACAAGCGTAGCAGCAGCACCGCTAAGCCCCCAGGCAGGAAGCATAAAGAACATCATGATACGAAGTGCGCTTTGGTAACCTGCCGAGCCAACATCGCCACCTGTTGTAGCTACAAGTTCGGCAAGGAATATCCAGCTGCATGAAGCGATAACAAATTGCAGCATGGCCGGGGTGGCAATACTGATAAGCGATTTTATCTGTTCCTTATCCGGCACAAAATAGGATAAGGCTATTTTGAGTACACCCTTGCCGTTGAAAAGGTTATACAGCTGGTACAACACGCCCATACTACGGCCTATGGTTGTAGCAATGGCAGCACCTGTAAGCCCAAAAGCGGGTATTGGACCAAAGCCGTTAATAAATACAGGGCAAAGCAAAATATTGAAGATATTAGCTATCCAAAGGCTTTTCATGGCAATGGCAGCATTTCCCGCTCCTCGGAAAATACCATTCAGGATAAAAAGCAACATGATCACAAAGCTGCTGCCCATCATAATACGCATAAATGGAGTACCATATTCAGCTGATTCGCGCGATGAGCCCATAAGCATAAGTATATCGGTAGCATATATAAACCCGATTACCGCAATTACGGTATTTATTGACAGCGCAATAATAATTGCCTGCATACCCGCTTTAGCTCCCGCTACAGGATCTTTTTCGCCAATGCGGCGCGCTACTACTGCGGTGGCAGCCATACCAAGACCCATGGCAATAGAATAGATTATGGAAAGTACCGACTCAGTAAGCCCAACCGTTTGTACGGCAAAACTGCTATTCTCTAAATGCCCTACAAAATAAAGATCGACCAGCGCGAACACTGATTCCATCATCATTTCAAGCATCATTGGTATTGCCAGTAATAAAACGGAGCGGCGTATGCTTCCGGTTGTAAAGTCTAAATTTTCGCCCTTAAGCGATTGTGATAATAACGATGTAAAGCGCGACAGTGCACTTTTACGCTTTGGTTGCGTTTGCATATGTATTTAAATAAAGAAAATTAATGTATGGTTTGAAAGGCATGGAAATGCTTTCAAAAAAGATAGTTCCGGTAAAAAATACGAAGTTCCGCTAGCGGGTGCGGATAGCTGCTACTATCATATGCTTAAGATAAAGTGCAAATATATAGAAAGAAGTTTTACAGAAAAGATAAATAATTATCAATTTTCCAGTAATTTCTCATTTACACGACCCGCAGCAATACGCGAAGCTAATATACCGAGTATGAAAATAGTAGCTATAACGATGAAGATATTAGCCACATTAAATTCTACCGGATAGGCCAGCTTGCCCGGCACTATCATTATAAGCTCAAAATGCTGCTGGAGGAAAACAATAAGAGCTCCAAGTGCCAAACCAATAAACGCGCCAAGCACTGTAATGAAGATTCCCTGGTATAAAAATATATTACGCAGGCTTCGCATTTCGGCTCCCAGACTGTAAAGCGTTTTAATGTTTTCCTTTTTATCAAGGATAAGCATAATAAGCGCTCCTGCAAGGCAAAATAATGTCATTACCACTACAAGTGAGCAGAACAGGTATACCGCAAGGTTTTCAGCATTCAGCATTTTGTAAAGTGCATCATTCAGCTGTGCCCTGTTCTTTACATTCACGCTATTATTAAAAATGTTCTCAATACTTTTCTTTACAGAAGCCTCATTAGCTCCCGGCGACATCTTAATCTCCAATGCAGTGATTTGTCCCGGCTTAAATTTCAGGAGCTCCTGTGCCAGGTAAAAATCACAGAAAACATATTTACTGTCGGCATCATCGTTTATAGAATACACACCCACAATAGCCAGCGGCGATTTATTAAAAGCATCTTCAGGCGAATTAATAGCGCCCTTACCCGGCTTCGGCACAAATACTTCAAGCTCCCGGTTATAGTCAAACAATGCTAGTGAAAGACGATTGTATATGCCTAGTCCTGCTACAGCCTGTATAGTTTTAGGCTCAATCCAGTTGCCGGCTGCCAGCTGCCTGTTCATTCCTGTAACATCGGTAAATGTACTGTCTACTCCTTTCAGGTAAGCCACCTGTTCTTTTTCATCAAAATAAAAAAGCACACGCTCTTCAATAACTTTGCTGTAAGATGCTATGCCTTTCACATTTTTTAACTGTGCTTCCTGTTGTGGTGTCACAACGAACGACTTTCCGAGCTTTGCCTGTGTTTTAAGGTCAGGATCGGTAGCATTGGTAAAGGAAAGGCTAAAATTTTTGAGTCCGCTGAATACAGAAAGTATAACAAAAAGTGCAGTAGCGCTAACCACAATACCCAAAGCTGCTATGCGGGTTATAATATTTACCGCAGTGCTTTTGCTTTTACTTATAGTATATCTCCGGGCTATGTAGAAAGGAAAACCCACACGCTATGATTTCTTACGCTTCTCAAGCAGTTCAGGGTTGGCGATTGGGTTGTTTTCGCCTTTAAGCTCCTGATCCAGCTTTTCAATCTGGTCAAGTGAATCATCAATATAAAAAATAAGATTCGGCACTTTGCGAAGCTGCATGCGTACACGCTGAGAAAGATCATGCTTAATAAGCGGAGTATTGGTACGTATGGCATTAAGAAGCTCCCCCCCTTTGTCCGAAGGGAAAATACTAAGGTACACTTTAGCAATACTAAGATCGGAAGTAACATTTACCTTAGATACTGAGATTACAAGGTTACTGATACCGTTTTTCCTTACTTCGCCCTGTAATATATCTACAAGGTCATTTTGCAATAAAGCGCCTATTTTTTTCTGCCTGTTCGTTTCCATGTTACAAAAGTACGATAATCAAATTAAAATGTGGGAAATGAAATTAATGTAATAGCGTCAACTCACTGTTACATTGCATTTCAAATAAACTACTTTATCTCCTGGCAAAGCTCAACCAACACACCATTGGTGCCTTTAGGGTGTAGAAATGCTACTAATTTATTGTCTGCACCGCGTTTAGGTGTTTCATTCAGCACTGTGAAACCTTCGCTCTTTAATCTTTCTATTTCAGATATAATATCTTCAACGTCAAATGCGATATGATGAATGCCTTCCCCCTTCTTTTCAAGGAATTTAGCAATGGGACTGTCAGGATTGGTAGCCTCTAGCAGTTCTATCTTATTGGGCCCATTCATAAAAAATGACGTCTTTACACCTTCACTGGCTACTTCTTCCATTTTATACGCGGGTGCACCGAACAATTTCTCAAATAAAAGGTTGCTGGCCTCAAGGTCTTTCACAGCTATGCCTATATGCTCTATTTTTCTCATGACTCAAATATACTAAAATAAAAAAACCGCAACTTGTTTAAGTTGCGGTTGTAAAACCAGTGGTCCCACCTGGGCTCGAACCAGGGACCACCTGATTATGAGTCAGGTGCTCTAACCAACTGAGCTATAGGACCGGTTTTGAGGTTGCAATATTACTGTAAATTTTAATGCAATGCAAATAATTTTTACAGTGATTATAAAAATCCTTGCAACATATTTCCTATTTGGTTCATAAACAATAACAAAACTGTGGGTTGTATTAGTATACAATTATAAAAACTTTAGGAAAGCTATGGGAAACACCAGTGATTTAAAATCCTAAATTTGACTTTACACTAAAAAAGTAAATTATGAAAACAGTATATAAACTTGGACTGTCAATCGTGATGGTTGCCGTACTGACACTTACATCATGCAAAAAAGAAGCTGAAGACCATCCTGAGACTGAAACTATTACTACAACCGAAACAATAGAAAACAGTACCGATACTGCTAACGGCGATACTGTAGTAACGCAGACTGATAGTATTACCCAAACCAATCGTGATGATAAAAGCATGAGCGGAGGTGATCAGGTGCCTTAAATAAATACATTATGAAAAAGATCGTAAACTCAATACTGTACATTGTGCCATTAACGGCTTTTATGGCTTTTGCATCATGTAAAAATAATACGGGTGCCGGCGATATGCCCGACAGTACAGCTAATGATACCATTACGCAAACTGCCGCAGAAGCTCCGGGAGCTGATCTTGATACTGTAAATACTAAGAAAGATCCTGTAGCACCATAAAATATCAACATGAAAACAGTCGCAAAATGTAGTCTGATTGCATTAGCTATGTTAGGAATAATTTCCTGTGCCAATGCGAACAAAACAAGTGAATTTGCTCCTGAAAAAGATGTAGATTCAATTACTGCGGTTTCGGCTGATGTACCCAGGGTTAACACCGATACTATTAATAATCCAGATGCGGAGCCCGTAGCTCCGTAGCTAAAACCGCAACAACAACTCTAACAGCCATTCCGGCTGTTTTTATTATTATTCTGTAATTTTAGTGGTAAATGATTAATTCATCGGAAATGAAAATAGCAACTTATAACGTTAACGGCGTTAACGGGCGCCTGCCCGTACTACTGCGCTGGCTTGAAGAAGCCAAACCTGATATTGTGTGTTTGCAGGAATTAAAAGCGCCATCGGA
>JBQGDS010000149.1:0-13912 GCA_052039185.1 Flavobacterium sp. | reverse complement strand
ACATACTGACCCGTACTGTTTATAGTTACATAGGCTGAATTGGTACTGTCAGGATTGTTTTTCTTTCTCCATATCCACACTGTTCCTTCTATAGAGCCACTATTTGCATTTAAAAATGCCGGGATGCTTATAGGTGAAGGATATGGATTACCCACAAGGTTGTAACCTGTACCTGATGCTGAAAGCCCTTTTGTTATATTACCATTGTGAGGTACACCTTCCCAAATACCCGTAAATGTCATAGTTGCGCCACCGTTATTATAACCCGGTACAGTACTTTCATTAGGCATACGGATAAGGTAACCTGCCGCCTGTGCAAACGTTGATGATCCGCTAACAGAGTTGTACTGATTAGTAGCTGTATTGTAGGTATAAAAACGTGATGACAATGTTAGTGGCGAGAATTCTAAAAGTGTTTTAGTTCCTGCCACCGGAGATGACCACATGGTATAATCCTGCCTATATAATGCAGAACTGTTTCTTTCCACAACAATATTACCTGAATTAGCTACATTGGTAAGCTGGACCAGGTTTGCATTGTTACGAAGCGTGAAACTGCTTCCTGAATCTACTGTAAGAGCACCATTTAAAGTAACCGTATTCCCCGGCAATATCTCTACTACTGCCCCATTGGTTACCTGCATACTACATCCCCTTACATTAACCGATGCTGTATAATTTCCTGATATAATAATAGATACATTATCAGTAGGAGCGCCATTGCTCCATGCTGTACCATCCCATGTTGTAGCATCATTCTTAAGGGTAATATAAGGTGTATAGGCTAACGGGCATGAACCGCTTTGTATAACAGCCCTGTAGTATCGTGTTGCAATAATCGAACCTATTTGCGCTCCGGTTAAGGTAGCCGTAGTATTGCTTATAAACGTTGGGTTATTGAAGCCGGGAGTGGTAGAACGTTCCCAACGTAATATAGTACCTGTATAGCCTGTAAGGGTTACATCCTGAGGCAAACTGTTATAACAAACCGTTTGGTCTCCTGATAATGTACCTGCTACGGCACCCTGCGATACGTCAACAATAGCTGTATCAGAAGTTACACTACCGTTCGCGTCACGCGCTATAAGGGTGTAGCTGAAGTTACCCGGTATATTGGTTGGCGGTACAGCAGTAGCCGCATTACCCAAACCACCACTCCATTCATACGTATAAGGCGCTACACCCCCATTTATTGATGAACTGAGTGTTACACTATTATCCTGACAGAACTGCCCGCCACCTTGTACCATTACTACAGGTGACTGGAGAATAATACCTGTAAATACTGATGTTTGGCCAGGGGTAAGCTGCGCACCTGTTGCGGTAAGTGTATTTGACGATAGCTGTCCGAATTTTATCCATGGGTTGGTTATCAAATTAAATGTTCCGTTTAGCTGTGCTGCTGCCAGAAGCGACTGCCCTCCAACAGCATCTCCTGTAACAAAACTTGCTGTAATGGTAGCTGTAGCTCCCGTAATACCGGTTTGTGTTACATTCCAGTAACGGGTTAAATAAGCTGCCGTACTGTTATTGTTAGGATGTATTGCATCAACTACGTTTACTGAAACAAATGCATTGCTAAAACTACCTGCGGTAACATTAACCGTTATTGGAGAATAGGTAGTATTGCTTACCATTTCACCAATTGGGAAAAAGTAAGAACCCGGTCCGGTATACGGCCTGCGCACTACCCCCGTACCGTCGGCCACAATCATATTGGTAGCAGAAAATGTACCTGAAACCGGTGCTGACCCTAATGTAAGATTGTAATTATCAATATCCACCAAACCATTGGTCAGTGTTAATATACCCGATACGGTAACATCACTGGCCAGGTTTATATTACCATTGGTTTTATTTACCACGAGGTTATTAAACGTTGGGCTTACTGAACCGCCTATTACCTGGTTTTCAACATCTACCCCGCTTAATGTTACAGTAGTGCCTGCAAGGTTTACTACAGCATTGGTAGTAAAGTCGCCTGTTATACTTAATGTAGTTGGTAATATTGCTCCCGTGCCACTAATAGTAAGGTTATGGTAAGCACCGTTTCCGTTTGGCGTTACAACAGTTTGGTTAGTACCTGTATAATTAAACGTATTATGTACCGCACCTGCTATAAACGAACCTGTTTTTGTAAACGTACCCGCAAGGTTTATTACATTATTAGTAAGCGCCCTTACTACAGTACCTGAACTGATTGTAAGGTTATTAAAAGTTGTTGAACCTGCTATAGTGGCATCATTACCCGTAGCGTTAAAGGTTACAATACCGTTTGCAGGATTAAATGTACCATTGTTTATCCACGCTCCTGCCGTACCTGTTATGGTAAACTGCGATGTGGTGTCAGAATTAAGTATACCACCGTTTTCTATAGTGAGTGTACCTATGGTAACTGCTGGGTTTAATATAGGATCATTAGGTGTTGTAGCCGCATTTGGTATTATAACATTTGTCGCGTCAGACGGTACAGCATTTGGTGTCCAGTTGGCTGCCGTGGTCCATGAAGAACTTACCGAACCATTCCATGTTGCAGTTGCATTTTGAGAATTGGCCAGGGTCAGCAGCCTGTTACCAAATGTATTGGTAAAGAACGACATATTAACATTAGATAATTCTACAAAGTTTTCAGTGGTGTTGAAGTTAGACCTGCCCTGTTCTAAAACCTGAAGCGGAGATGTAACTATCACCCAGTCAACCAATCGGTTCTCAGTATTCCCATTAAGCTCACTATCAAGGTAATGTGCCCTTATAACTGCTTTTGTAGCTGCAGTGCCCGCTCCACCGCCGCCTGTTTGAATCAGGTCATACGTTCTTAAAATTCCGTCTGTTTTTCCTGCAGGAGCCTGTCCTAAAACAGTTCTTAAGCTTAATGAGCTTGGCAGTGTACCTATTGGGGGTATGATAATACCCGTATTTGGGTGCCCAAAGGTGTAGTAGGTATTAGCGGCAATGGTATTCCTTGTTATTATACCACTAACATCGCCCACACCTGTATTAACTCCTGTAGGGCCAAATGTAAGTGTAAAACTACCTGTACTGAAAGCGCCCCGAGTTGCCGAAGCATTGGCATTAGGAAGGTTAAGTGCACCATTAATTGTTATATTGCCTGATGCAACAGCTCCACCCGCAACGCTGTTATTTACAGTTACATTATTGTATGTACCTGTTACCAAAGTTTGCGTACCAGATGGTGCATTGAATAGAATTGTACCTGTACCGCTCCATGTTCTTCCTGCAGTCCATGGTGTTGTACCTGTATTTTGGGTTGTTACAGTACCATCGTTGGTAATAGTTGTCAATGTACCGCTTAACGCAGCAACTCCCAGGTTTAAAGTTTGGCCAGCTTCAACATTAAGCGCCCCGTTTACAGCAAAATTATTATCTAATGTAGTTGTAATACCTCCTGATGTAGCTATACTCAGGTTGTTCAGGAGATTGGTTGTTCCGGGTGTTGTCTGGTCAAAACTTAATGTTTTGGCAATTGTGCCGCTAACAACAACATTAGATAATGCACTACCGCGCAAACCACCCGAAGTAGTATTGGTTACTGTTCCTGCAAGCGAAAGCGTGTTAGCACCCATTGTTAGCCTGCTGTTGTTTAAAAAATTAATATTCCCATTTACGGTTGTTGCACCATTAAGGCTGGCATTACCGGCCAGCGTAAAGTTTTCGGCTGTACCATTAAATGTTGCAAACGATGTGGTTGGGTTAGCAACGATAGAAATATCATCAAGAGCTACTTCATCAAATGCCGAACCCGATACTGTAGCACCACTCCACCTTAGGTAATAATAAGAGTTGCTTGCCAAATTAAGGCCTGTTATAGTTATAACCTTATAATAAGCTTTCCATCCCGGTACGGCATCTGCTGCTGCAGTTGTTGTTTCGTTAAGCGCAGTTGCTGAAGTATATGAGGCGTTATCAGTTGAATAGCTAAAGTTAAAGCTGTTACTTCCGGCAGCATCATTATACACATATACCTTATAACCTATGCTTAATGATGTTATGGCTGCTCCTGTCTGGTTCTGGAAACGCAGCGTAACCGTACCGGGAGCAAATTCTCCCGATGCAGGATGTATACCCAATGCAAAGTTATCCGGCTGAACTTCAAAAGCATAAAGACCGCCTTCGGTTTCACCACCTTCTGATGTACCGTTTTCATAAGATGAATCTTCAGGGCTTGCGCCGCCAAATGCAATGTTTCCGCCGCTGAAACCTGTAAACGCCCAGGCGTTAGAACTTAATTCGCCTATAGCCGGTATAGGGTTAACACCGCTACCTGTAAATGTGCTGTTATTAACCCCGTCTACAGTTGTATCAAAATCGATATTGTAAATGGTATTCGCTGCTGCTACCTGAAGGCCTAACGGCGCATTGATAGTTGCCCTGTTCCCGATTCCCGGTGATGTAACCCGGTAATTCTCGGTACCACCGGAACCATTAAATTCGTAAACCGCTATATGATAGGTTGTAGCAGGCGATAAACCTGATACGGTTACCGAAGTACCTGTTGAGTTATACACTACATAGTTACCAGACCCTAAGTCTGTACCCTGGCCAAATACAACTCCGGCGCCATAGCTTACACCATCAGCAGGTGCTGCATTTACAGCGCTGCCCTGCCTTACCACTACCAGGTGATTACTTCCTATACCACTCCAATTAATAGTAAAAGTTGATGATGTAACATTGGTAAATGTTACACCCGTGGCAGAGCTTACAGGTTCAGCAGAAAGTACCGTAGCGCTAACATTTACCTGTTTGGTTGCCCCGCCTGTAGTAGTTAGGGTAACCGCTCCCGTATACAATCCTGCCGGCGCGGTTGACCTTACCCTGACATATACCGGAACCGGCTGCCCCGTAAGCACATTACCTGTACGCGGAGGAACAACGCTTGTTGCAAAAGTGGAGTTATTAAGGGAAACTTCAAAATTAGCAGGAGCCGTTACAGTAACATCCCCCGTTAAATTAGCTGCCGTAACTGTGAAGTTCTGGCTGGCCGAAGCCGTACCTGTAACCGCAGTAAATAGCGGCAGTGCACTTATTGATGTAGATATTGATGGTACACCGGCCGGATCTATAGTAAAAGTCGCTGCATTAGAAACAGCAGTACCGTTAGCCACGGTTATAGATGCCGTGCCCGATGTGGTAATATCGGTTGCAGGGATGCTTGCCGTAAGCTGTGTAGGCGAAACATAGGTTGTAGTGCGGTTTGAGCCATTCCATCGTATGGTGGAACCGTTTATAAAGTTAGCCCCGTTTACCGTTAGTGTAAACACTCCCGAATTGGCAACACGCGACGTAGGCGATATTGATGTAATAACCGGCACGGCTACAGTTACCCTAACATTATCAAAAAGCGCTGTCTGCCCGGTGCGTGTACCGGCATTCCAGAATGCTCCAAGGAGTGGTAAAGCCTGTGCAGTCGAAGCCGTGTTAACTGCTGATCCCTGCAATGTTAGCGACCCTGTTGAAGGATCCTGGAATGCAGTCGTACCGTCATTCCTTACAAACATTTGCCATGTTCCTGTTGATGGTGTAAATGTAACACGCACACTAAGGTATTGGTTTCCAAAATCATTAAGCCCAGTAGTGTTAGATGATATAATATTGGTAGACGTTCTTAAACCTGCTGTGTACCGTACAAGCCTGAGCGGGTCGGTAGAGCCGGAATTACCAAGTATAACAGCATAACCTGAACCTGTAGTAGCGGCTGTATTGGTTGTTCCTGCAAGTATAAACGCATTTGCATAGTAACCCGATGCCGGCCCTGAAGGGTTGCTCCTACTCTGTCGCATATTAAATGTCCAGGTTACTGTGCCCGGATTATTATTAAGTGTTGCATTGTAAGGTGATGTAAAATTTGCCGCATTGGTATAAGCCAATACCCAGCCCGATAAATTAAGGTTACCGCTGGCATCATTTGAAAGAACCATTCTTCCCCCGTTAATACCTGCCCCAAAGTCAATCCCGCTTCGCAGCATAGACCAGGTGGTACTTGTTCCTACCGGCCCGTTTACTATAGTATAATTAGCACCTGCCGAAGTTGTAAAATCATCGTTAAATACTGTGGTTTGGGAAAATGCAGTTGTATGCGAAAGCAGCACTGTCCACATAATAAAACTGCAAAAAGTGAAATAGCGTAGTAGTTTAACCATATTATTTATTGTTTAAATAAATGAACATAAAAATGAATATATCTCATTAAATTAAACACATTTGCCTTAAATAAATATATTTTAAGATTTTTTTATAAAAAACAATATTTTAATTAGCAATAAAATCTTCAACTGTAATACTTTACTTATAAATGAAACAGGCCGCAAAAGCATAACACCTTTACAGCCTGTATTACAGGTATTTAAAATTTAATTACTACTTACAATTTTTCTGTTGTATGTGTTTTTATCAGTTTTAATTTCAACAATCATAATATTTCCTGTAAGGCTCATCTCTGTTATTGTCAGCTTAGGGCCATCGCCTTTTTGAGTATGCAATTGCCTGCCTCTTATATCATAAATCTTTACATCTTTGATGTTTTCATTTCCTGCGTTTATATTAACAGTGTTATTTTCCTGCCATACTACAAGCGCATTATTTGCTTTACCAATATCGGTAATGCTTAATGGGATATTTTGGTAAATAATCTCAAAACGATCAGTAAAATCACCTGCTGCTGAATCAAATACATAAGGGACATCAGTAAGGTTATGCACCACCCCTGCATAATTATCCCTTATATATATATTAGTCGAGGAAAGTTCGCCCTCAGTACGGTCAAGCGTTATAGTATATGTATTTTGTTGTGCAGTTTTAAATATCAGTTTATACACATCATCATGGTTAAATGGCAAAGCCTTACCCTGCATCATATATTTGTCTTCACCTATTCCCGATGCAAGTACTGCTGCCATATCTTTAAGGAAAGGCGCATCTATGCCGTTGTCTTGACCATCGGTAGCACCCGCTATATAGCCGCCGTACATTTGTGAAATAAACTTATCATTACTGCTTAAGTTTAACCAGAAGCCGTGCCTTTCCGGCATTTCAGATGTATTGTTCATCCTGAAAAACTGGTTTGATGTATTGCTTCGCCTCATGGCATTGGTAAAATTAAGCGTTGTGCCTGCCGCACCCTGCTTTACTTTTACCCAGAAACCCTGCCCCTGCCTTATTATCCCTAACGGGTCTGTCTCAGTACCCGGCTCACCGTTGCCTACATACACACCTGCCACATTAACCGAGATGTAATGTTGCGGGGTTGAAGTATCATTTTTCTTGCGCCATATATATACTATCCCATCTATAACATTGCTGTTATCTGCCATAAACTGCATTATACTTATGGGTGAAGGATATGGATTCCCTACCAGATTATAACCATTTGTATCTGCCGAAAGGTTAAAGGTAACAGTACCATTATTTGGCACTCCTGTAAATGTACCTTCCCAAATGGTGCCGGGTATTGTATTATTTACATAAGCCGGATGGTTAGCCCCTATACGAATAAGATAACCTTTCGCTTTCCCAAAAGTATCTGTAAGCGGGTTAATTGCCCCTGTAGAATTACTTACAAAATCGTCAATCGCTGTATTGTAAACATAAAAGCGGTTATTTACAGTTTGCGGTGAGAAACTTTTAAGCGTTTGCGTACCTGTTACCGGAGAACTCCACATTGTATAATCCAGCAGGTAAAGCGGATTGGTTTGCCTTTTTACCGAAATTTCCCCTGTATTAACCGCATTGGTAAGCTGTATAAGGTTGGCATTGTTTTGCAGTGTAAAGCTCCCGCTAAGTATATTTACCTCCCCGTTTATTGTAACCGTGTATCCTGAAGGAATTGAAACTACCGCATTATTACTTACCTCGCAGCGGCATCCGTTAAGGTTTTGGCCGGTACTGTAATTACCTGTAAAGTATATGTTGGTGGTAATATCAGGAAGGCCATTACTCCATTCAGTTCCATTCCATGTACTGCGTTTTGCTGTAATAGTTGCGGGTTCAGATAATTTATTAGCATATGATCCGCTGGATACAATTGCTCTGAAATAAGCTGTTTCATTTATAGCTCCAATTTCGGCACCTGATAAAGTGGCAGTAGTATTAGCAATAGTAACCACACTACTAAAATCTGAATTTGCCGAACGTTCCCAACGCACTATCGATCCGGTATAACCAGTAAGCGTGAGTGCCGATGGCACAGTACCTGGACAAACACCCTGAGACCCCGTGACAGTTCCTCCCACAGGAGGCTGCTCAACAATTACCTGAGCCGTAGCCCTGGCAGTAATACCATAAACATCGGTTACTGTCAACGTGTAATCTGTAGTACCCGGAGTTGCAGTTGGTGCAGTGATATTAGCCGTTGCAGCACCTTGCGACCATAAATAGGTATACGGGCTGCTGCAGCCGGTAACCTGAGATACAAGATTTACATTGGCTCCTACCTGGTAGCTTCCGCCTCCTGTAATACTTACTGAAAGATTGTCTTTAACTATACCGTATAATTTAATGCTTTGCGCAACGTTAATTTCCGCCAACCCTGAATAACGTATTGTTATCCTGTCGGCCGCGCTACCCGGAGTAAAAGGTACCGACACAATAGCGCCGGTCTGGATCAGCCCAAGTAAGTCGGCGTTTAATAATGTACTAATACCCAGTGGCTGCCCTATTTGTGTATTGCCTTTATGTGCGGTAAGTGTTAAATTGTTAAGCAAGCCTGCCGCAACAAGGCTTTGCGGAATACTTAACCGTACATAATATTTATCTGTTGCCGAAGCCGGCCCTTCAAAGTATACTGTTTGCTGTATCGAAGCCGCAATACCTAATGTACCAAGGCCAAGCTCAGAGAAATTGGTAAGATTACTATCAATAGCATAATTTGCATTTTTAACACCGGCAGTGCCTGCCTCAAGCAACTGAAGCGTAATACCGCTGCCACTATATGAAGTAAGCGTACCCATACCACATGTAGCAGAATTGTCTACATAAAATGCTTCATATACATCAAGCCTTTTTGTAACTCCTAATGCTATAGCTACTCCCAGCCTGCTGGTAAGCCTGATACGGTTATAGGCAGCATCCGGTGAAATTACAATAAAATATTCTCCTGCAGCATTTTGGGCAATCCTTAGCTTATCTCCTGCAAAATCATTCGCTACATCAGTACGGCCTGTCAGCACAGTTGTACTAGTGGCTGTGTTGATGGCTTCTACAGTAAATTGCTGGCTTCCGGTAAGCAACACATCCAGAACATCATTTAAAAGTGTACCAAGTGAACCACCCACAAGCGGTGCCAGTATATTATCCTGGGTACCTATCTTAACATATGATGTGGTATTGGGCTGCAATGTTGTAGAAAACTGAAGATTAACAGAGCCTGAGTAAGCACCTCCAAAACCCAGAACCCCGGAATAGGCCTTTACCGAAGCTGCTGTACTTAATTGTCCGTCGGCAGCACGGGTTTTATTGTCAACGTGAGAATCCGATGATACACCCGAGAGGGTAGCATAAACCTTGTTTTGGGCATTAGCAGTTGCCGAGGTAAATACTACAATAAGTAAAATACACTTTAATAAGTAATTCCTTTTCATCATAACTTTAACATCTTTATTACTATGCTAAAATATTAGTGAAAAGAGATTTATAAAAATTTAAAAACCCATAAATTACTGTATATCAATACTATAAATAATTATTTACAGATTTAATTATTTTTGAAATACAGAAATTCAAAAAAATATTACAATAAACAAATGTTAATTTAATCTTAATGAAAAAAGCCTCCTGTTTCCACAGGAGGCTTGTAAGTATTTCTTACAAATATTACTTTAGAAAATTAATTTTCTGCTTACTGAACCATTTTTAACTGAATTTATCTTCACGATAAGTACTTGTTGTTCAGTTGTTATATTTGTAATTACAGCTTCAGATGCGTTGATAGCTTTTTGAGATACAATTTCCCTTCCTCTCATATCATAAACCGTTACATCAGAAAGTTCAATACTACCTGCATTTATCCTTATGCTGTTCCCATCTTTGTAAACAATTACGTTTTCAGCTGTAAATACAGGTACATCTGTTCCAAGTGCTATGTTTTGGAATATTATTTCGAAACGTCCTTCAAAAGTACCGGCTTCAGTTGTAAAGTTATAGCTGTTATCCGAAAGGTTGTGAACGGTGTTACTTACATTATCTCTCAGGTAAACTACCTGCCCCTCTGTAAATAATCCATCTACATGGTCAATAGCTATAGTAAAGTTACCTGCTTCAACAGCTTTGTAACCCATTGGTATAACGTCTGAACTCACAAATGGAAGCGCACGTCCCTGGATGGCATATTTACCATTACCAAGCACACTGTATAATGCCGAGTTACCCGAACCGAAGTATTTACTGTCGGCAGCAGTATCTACGCCATTGGTTGCACCGGCAGCATATCCCACAAGTGCCTGGCTGTAAGCTCCGCTGTTATTAGTAAGATTAACCCATATCCTGTGCCTCTCCGGAGTTGAATACGACTGGTTTCCAAAATTTGAAACACGCATAGCATTATTAAACACTACATTACCAGATGTAGCATTTACAATAAAGCCCTGTCCTACTGCAATAATACCGTTAGGTGCATCAGCTTCAGCTCCGTTGTTATTACCACCCATAACCGAGTTATATGTTACATAAGCCTCGGCAGCCGCAGCATTTGTTTTCCTCCAGAAATAAAGCGTACCATCAATATTAGCCGAGTTAGCAGCAATAAAATCATCTGCATCAATAGGCGATGCATAAGGGTTACCTACTGCATTATAACCGGCATCAACAGCAACCTGCTTCGCACCGGTGGTAAGCCCGCCTTTAAATTTGCCCAACCATGCTGTAGCCGTTGATGGGTGATTGTTTGGCATACGTATAAGATAGCCCTGCCCAACATTAAACCCTGTACTGGTTGCAATCTGGCTGTAGTTATTATTTTGCGGATTATATCGGTAAAAACGATTAGTCTCGGTAAGAGGAGAAAAGCCTGCCATAGTTATACCCGTTACAGGAGACGACCATAATTTATAGTCAAGCCTTTTTAGTGAAGGCGAATATCTCTCTACATTTACCTGGCCTGAGTTTTCAGCAGTTTCATCAATCTGAATCACACTGCCATTGCTCTTAATCAACATTGCTGCGCCACTATCAACAGTAATTTTTCTTTTTACTGTAAGCGATGTCATAGGCGCTACAATAAGTGACTCTGTAGCTACAGTAAGATCGTGCGCTGTAAACACTCCATCAAGGTTAGTTTTAAAATCACCGCTTATTACAGCATCATCAATAACTGTTGGAGCCGAACCGCCAGACCATGCTGTACCGTTCCATGTATTTACACGCCCGGTGGTTACATTAATAACATTTGAGTTAGGTGATAACGGACTTGTTGCACGCACCCTGTAATGATAAAGTGTAGCATTTTGTAATCCTGTTACGTTTTCTGAAACTCCCGATACCGTCCTGTTATTATACCCTGATGCATATGTGGTTACAACATTATTATATGCTACGCTGAAATCATCAAATGAAAGGTTTCCTGACACTTTTGTGTACGTGAACCTGAATTTCACCAAATTGGCCGGAAGTGCAGGTGTTGATGAACTATTATATGTTTTTGTAGTTCCTGAATTGCTGATCCCTGAAAGGTTATCAACCGTTATCCAGGCAGAACCATTGTATCCTTCAATAAGTAATGAACTTGTTGAGCTAATACCCTGTCCTTTTATCCAGAAACTTATAGAAGATGCTTCGCCAAAAGTTGCTGTTTCAATTCTGTCATTAGTATCATTAAGTGCAAGTGAGGTTGGCATTGAGCTTACGTTTGTAGCACCTGTATAGGTACCTACGCCTGTGTATGACCATCCTGTAGGAGCAGTAGTGCCATTAGTAAAATCTTCAGAAGCATTACCTGCTGTGCTGCTTTGCTCGTAAACGTCAAGCCTGTAAGATGAAGCACCAGTTACAGCATCCCAATTAGCAGTAAAGCCTGTAGGGTTTATATCAGTAGCTGCCGTTGCCACAGGAGCAGCAAGCGGAGGCGTACCCGCCATTATATTAATTGTATAATCTTCTACTTCACCATAACCTGAATTTCCGCAAGCTGTAGCATTTGCCGTAAAAGTGGTATCATGAAGTCGTACCCTCATTCTTGTATTGCCCACAACTGCATTACCCGGCACTGTTATTGTGCCTGTGTAAGGTCCGGCACCAGTACTTACAGTTAAAGCAATGGCTTCGTTTGCATCATCAAAATCGCCATCTCTGTTCCAGTCTATCCATACAAGACCCTGATCTGAAGAGTAACCCGTTCCTACCGTTATTGTAATAGTATAACTCAGATATTGCTCAGCATTAAATACTATACTGGTAAAATTAGAATAGGTACTTGCAAGTGATGTATGCGAAGTCCCGTTAAAATTTACTCCTGAAATAAATTCTTCATCTGCATTTGCTGATGCTGCTGCACAGTAGCTTATTACAGGTGTTTCAGTTTTTAGCGTACCTGAACTCCACAAAGTGCCTTTTCTTGTAAATATGGTAAAATGATAAGGAGTATCATTTGTTAGGCCTGTTACTATTACTGATGTGCCTGTGCCTTTATACACCGCATACTGACCTGTTGCCAAAGCTGTACCCGTACCAAACGATGCTGCTGCAGTATACGCAGAACCATTGCCTGAAGGCGTTACGTTAACATCACTGTTAGCTCTTGCAACAACCAACACTTCATCAAAACATGAGCTGTTGGTCCATGAAAGCGTAACCTGTGCGGTAGCTGCAACCGAAGCTACACCTGTAACATTTACCGGTGTATTACATGGTGTGGTAAATGTTACCTGGCTTCCGTACACTGTACCGCCATTATTAATAGCGTATGATCTTACATAGTATTGTGTTAGCGGTGCCAATCCTTCAGCACTTACTGTGAATGCCCCTGTTCCTGTAGTTGACGCTGCCAACTTGCTAACGCCTGTACCACCAATTGCAGGAGTAGCAGTTGTTGCATATACCACACCTTTTTCAGTAACTGTACTACACCCTTCCGCAGTTACATTACCACCCATAGTTGCAGTTGTAGCAGTAAAAACAGTAACGCTTGCGGTAGTAGCAGTAGCAGGTGTATTAATACCTGTACCTGAAGCTGCTACATTTATGGATGGCGCACCGCCCCCTGTAACAGGAATGTTACCGTTGTATGAGTCTGCTGCCGTTGGCGTAAGCCTTACAAATACATCAGCAATAATATCTCCGTTAACCGGAGTAATTGTTAGTGTAGAGGTATATGTACCGTTAGTTGTAGCAGAGAAGGTATAGCCTGCAAGCGGACCAACAACTACATCGGCCGATGTAAGGTTATCTCCGTTCAGCACAAAAGAACGTGTAGCTGATGTTGTATTAACACACACCGATCCGAAAGCAGTCAATGCATCGGCCTGTAGTATTGGTGATGTATTAGCCAATGTAGTACCTTGTGCATTAGTACCAAAAGCAGTTTCGGTATTGGCAGAATTCCTTGCCTTAACCCTAAAAGTATATGTTGTATTATTTGCCAGCCCCGTTACGGTACGGGTAGCCCATGTAGCGGCAGTTTGCCATACGGCACTAGCGCCCAGCGAACCGTTAGCCTGTACATACTGGCCTCCTGCTTCCTGAATTGCATATTGGGTTGCAGCCGGGTTGCTGTTTTGCGTTACCGCATCAAGAGTTACATTAAGCGAAGTAAGCGTAGCATCATTTACCACAGGGGCAGCAGGCACGTTAGCAAGCGTAACAAAAGACTGGTTAGAACCATTATATACTGTACCGTTATTACCCACGGCACGATAGTTATATGTTGTATTAGGGGAAAGCCCGCTAACCGAAGCCGTGTAAGCTG
>JBQGDS010000148.1:0-4649 GCA_052039185.1 Flavobacterium sp. | reverse complement strand
GGTAAATATCAGCCTGTGCATCATGATCTTCAATGTTGATTATGGCGCGCCCATGGCCCATGCTTATAAATCCGTCGCGAATACCGGTCTGGATTATTGGGTCAAGTTTCAAAAGGCGAAGATAATTAGCTATAGTTGAACGTTTTTTACCCACGCGATCACTCATTTGTTCCTGCGTAAGATGTATTTCGTCCATAAGGCGCTGGTAGGATAGTGCTATTTCTATAGGGTCAAGATCATGGCGCTGTATGTTTTCCACCAATGCCATAACAAGCGACTCATTGTCGTTTGCAATACGAATGTAGGCAGGTATGGTTGGCAGCCCTGCCAGTTTTGAAGCACGCAAACGGCGCTCGCCTGATATAAGCTGGTATTTGTTATAATCCAGTTTACGAACCGTAATAGGCTGTATTACACCAAGCTCTTTAATTGATGTGCTCAGTTCCTGTAACGACTCCTCGTTAAAGTTGGTTCTGGGCTGGAACGGGTTTATTTCTATGGCGTCAAGCTCAAGCTCTATGATGTTCCCAACCACTTTATCTGCATTTTTATCCTCAACCGACTTAATATCGTTTTCCGGATCTTTTAATAATGCTGATAATCCTCTTCCAAGGGCTTGTTTTTTTATTGCTTTTGTCATGAAGTTACTTTGCTGTTTTTCTTGATAATTTCTTCGGCAAGGTGCAGGTAATTGGTTGCGCCTTTGCTCGTTGCGTCATAATTGATAATGCTTTCGCCAAAACTTGGTGCTTCGCTTAGTTTCACGTTACGTTGAATAACGGTGTCAAACACCATGTCGTTAAAGTGTTTCTGCACTTCTTCAACCACCTGGTTTGAAAGGCGCAGGCGCGAATCGTACATAGTAAGCAGCAAGCCCTCAATATCTAACGCAGGATTGTGGATTTTTTGTACGCTCTTTATAGTATTCAGCAGTTTGCCCAGTCCTTCAAGTGCAAAATATTCGCATTGAATAGGAATAACAACCGAATCTGCCGCTGTAAGGGCATTAAGTGTTAAAAGGCCAAGTGACGGCGCACAGTCAATAAGGATATAGTCATACTTATCCTTGATTGGCGCCAGTGCCTGCTTGAGCATATATTCACGATTTTCCTTGTCTACCAGTTCAATTTCGATAGCAACAAGGTCTATGTGTGCCGGTATGACAGATACGTTAGGGGCAGTACATTCTACAGTAGCTTCATCAGGTGTATGGCTGTGCTCCAGTATCTGGTAAGTGCCTATCTCAACCGATTCCACATCGAGGCCCAACCCTGAGCTGGCATTTGCCTGTGGGTCAGCATCTATCAATAAAACTTTCTTTTCCAAAACGCCCAATGATGCCGCCAGATTGACCGACGTTGTCGTTTTTCCTACCCCACCTTTCTGATTGGCAATAGCAATGATCTTACCCATTTATCGTAAAAAATTTTGAACCGTAAAAATACAATTATTTATGGTATCTGAAAATGGAATTTGTTAACAATGCTTTAGGTAAAAGTAGTTAGCTGCAAGCCGTTGATTTAAGGGTTGTTGCGTAGCTTTTGACTTGTGCCTCGCAGCTGATAACTAACTGTTTTTCTTCGCTTTTATCATAGCTTCCAGCATGTCCCACATTTCGTCAGGGATTGCCTCCAGAAGGTTAAACTGTCCGGCTCCTTTAAGCCATTCGCCACCGTCAATAGTAATAACTTCGCCATTTACGTACGCTGAGAAGTCGGATACAAGGTATGCTGCAATATTGGCCAGTTCCTGGTGATCGCCAACGCGTTTCAGCGGCACTTTTTTAGCCAGGTCAAATTTATCTTTAAGGTCGCCAGGCAACAACCTGTCCCACGCGCCTTTGGTAGGGAAGGGGCCCGGGGCTATAGCATTACTGCGTATGCCGTATTTTGCCCATTCTACCGCAAGGCTCCGGGTCATTGCCAGTACCCCGGCTTTTGCTGTGGCACTAGGCACTACATAAGCTGAGCCTGTCCAGGCATATGTGGTAACAATATTAAGTATGGTGGCCTTTTCCTGCTTACTGTCAATCCAATGTTTGCCAAATGCCAATGTACAGTTCTTTGTTCCTTTTAAAACGATATCAATAATAGTATCAAAAGCATTGGCCGACAAACGCTCTGTTGGCGATATAAAATTGCCTGCTGCATTATTAAGCAATACATCTGCTTTACCATAGGTGTCAAGCACAGTTTTCAGCATATTTTCTACCTCTTCATAATGGCGAACATCACATTGTATGGCAAGGCATTTACCGCCGGTTTGCTCTTCCAATTCTTTAGCGGTATTCTGAAGCTTTTCCAGGTCGCGGGATGTTATGGCAACCCGTGCCCCCAGTTCCATAAAATATTTTGTCATGGCCTTGCCCAGGCCACTGCCTCCGCCTGTAACTACTATAACTTTATCGGCAAGTGCGTTGTCACGCAACATTTTATCAGTATAATTCATAACAGAAGTATTTGGTTTTTGATAAAAGTACAAAAATCCTATGATTGCATAGTTTTTATTTTTTTGTGATTTTGCAAAATAATAAAGCCGGGTATATTACCCGGCTTTATACAATTGGTGGTTGGTTTAGTTTAGTTTTTTACAAACTGTTTTGAAATTTCACTTCCGCCTGCCTTTATATTTATAAGGTAAGTGCCTGAAGCAAATTCTGAAATATCAATAGTTACATCGGTTGAAGCTGAGGTATCAATGTCTTTTTTACGGATAGCTTTTCCTGTAATATCATAAATAGTGTAGCTGCCTGTAATATTTGGCATACTGCTCATATCAAGCGTAAAGATGCCACTGTTAGGGTTAGGGTAAAGCTTTATGTCGCCACCCTTTAACTTAACGGGTGCCTGCGCTGCAGGACGCGCACAGCTAACTGCGGTTCTTGAAATAGTACCGTTTGAATTATTGGTTGACCCACTTGCATTTTTGGCTACCATTGTAAAAGTGTAGGTAGAACCCGCATTGATAAGGTAAGTGTTAAGGAATGAATTCCCGGTAAGGTCAGGTGCATATAGGTTGCCGTTCCTGTACAAATCGTATGACGTAGCATTGGCCGATGTGGTCCAGGTTACATTAATTGCACTTTGCGAACCACTGCATGTAGCTGTTGCCGAAAGTGTAAAGCTGCCCGGTGTGGCGTTACAAACCAATGTATTTGCAGTAAGCGTACCATTAGAATTGTTAGTGCCTGAGCTGGCATTTTTTGCCCTTACATAGTAGGTGTATGTTGTGCCTCCTGTAACTGCAGTGTTAAGGTATTGCGTACCGGTAATGTTGCTTGCGTACAGCGCCCCGTTACGGTAAATATCATAGGCTGTTGCATTGGCCGACGCTGTCCAGTTCAGTCTGTTGCGGGTTGCAGTACCCACACACTCAGGTGTAAGGGTAAGGGTAAATGCACCCGGTGCTGCCGTGCTGCAGGTAAGCCCAAGGTTTGACTTGAGTGCATTGAAATACGCATTGGCAAAATTGTTCCTCCAGCTGTCGCTATTCAGTTTGTTGGCATCGCCGGTAGTATCTACAAAGCCGATTTCGTTAAGGCATGCCGTAGCAGAAGAGTAACGTAAAACCCCTAAGTGATAGGAAAGGAAACTGTTATCTTCAACACAGCGCCTGTTGGTCCATGAGCCGTATGAAACCATATCAGCCTGTATCTTTTGTGAGAAAGCAATATCAGGCGCAGTAGTTGGGTCGTCAAGAGTACAATAAAAAGTTTCAGTACCTGTACCGCCTCCGGCATTACAGTGGATGCTCAAAAAACGGTCGGCATTCCAGTTGTTTGACATCTGTGCGCGCTGATTTACCGATATCCAGCCGTTCACGTTGGTGGTGCGGGTCATGTAAACCGTCCAGGTACAGCTGTTTTGTATAAGTGTACGGGTTTTAAGCCCTACTGAAAGTGCAGTCTCAATTTCGGTTGCGGTACGTCCGTCAGGGTTATTGCTTGTTGTAGCGCCATAGCCATGCCCCGGGTCAAGTACTATGATTTGTGCCTGTGTGCCTATTGCAAGCAGCAGCAGGCTTATAATAAGAGTAATTTTCTTCATGGTGCTTTATTTTAATGTGGCTATAAACAGTCGTCCGGTTTTATCATCAGAAAAAATAACCTTGTCTTTGTGGATTGTTGGGAACATTTCTGAGAAAACCTCTGTATCGCTCAGTTTTCTTGTTTTTCCCGTTTCAGTATTGAAAAGGTAGATTTCAGAGTTGGTAACTGTGTGGCCATCCTCGCTTTCGTCAAGGAAACCTATCAGGAAACTGTCGTCAGCGCTCCATGCTGTAGCAATGCCTGTTCCCACTTTTTTTGCAGGTACTGATCCATCAATGCTATAAACATAGATATCTGCACCATTATGTACGGCTACTTTTTTACCGTCGTTAGACAAAAGCGCGTTGTAGAACTGGCCATCATCTTTAGTTATTTCCCAATGTCTGGATGTTGCCAGGTCTTTAGCTTCAATTTTAAGTGTTGTCAGGTTGGTATATACTACAATCCCTGTTTTTTTTCCTTTATAGGAAGGCAGGTAATTATGGTCTATTTCATTTACCTGACGCGAATAATTGTCGCGCACATTGTAATTAATAACCTTCGATTCGGAAAAGAAACCTTTTTCCGGTTTCTGCTTGTAGTAAAAAGAGTCGCCTGACTC
>JBQGDS010000147.1:0-2138 GCA_052039185.1 Flavobacterium sp. | reverse complement strand
TTATTTTATCGGCAGGAAAAACCTGATTTCCGTAAGAAATAGGCTGTTTTACACGTGCTGATACCCGCCAGGTAGGCAGATTCAGATTTCCGTTGCCATCGATCCATACTTTGTAGGCATTACTTTTTACAATACCATTGTAAGAATCAATACTCGCATAGTTATTACTGTCTACATTCAAATTCTGAGCTTTTGCAGTATATATCAACAAAAATAGGAAGATAAAAAGAAAATACTTATTCATTGGTAAGAGATAATTCGCCCATTTCTATGGTATTTTCATCGCCGTAATCAATAAGAATGTTTGCCGTATATTTTCCTTTTTCTAAATTGTCAGGTAAAGCAATCAGCATTTTACGTTTATCTGCCGGCATGGTGTAGAATACAATATGGTCTAATACTGTTTTTTTACCTGTAGCTGCATTGAACAATTCGGGATACACAATACCGTCTGCCCAGATATTACCATTATTTGAAAAGTATAATTCCATTTGATTGTTTTTCTTATCAAACAGCATATTTTCAATTTCCAGCTTACGTTTTTTTATTTCGTTGGTACGGTGAAATAATTTTATTCCGGAACGTACGCTTACCTTAATATTTGCACCTTTACTGTCAACATCATCTACCGGATTCATTTGTGTAACATACAGCATGGCAGTATGTGCAGCAGGATTACCAGAAAAAGTATTAGGAACCGTTATATTTACTTCAACCTCTTTATTTTCGCCAGGTTTCAAAGAAAAATAACTATCCGCCTTGCTGATACTAACCCAACCTGCACAGGAAGTTTCCAGACTGTCTGCAGGGAACATCATGTTTTCGCCCATTTCGTTATACCGCCAATCGCCGGTACTTACTGCCAAATTCATAACATGCGTAGCACTAACATTTGTCACCGTAACTTTTTGTCGGCTGCTTTTACCGGCATCCGATTCAAAATATAATCTCGGAGGCGATACCGAAACACCGGTTTGTGCCCAAACGTTAGAAAACCAGCATAAGGCAATTAAAAAAAAAGCAGTTGCTTTCATAACCACAAAATTTATATTTAAAAAAAGTGCTGCAGAACATTGCAGCACTTTAATAAATATTTATTTTAATGCTACTTTTTTGCTTAGATTGTATAAGTTTCTACTGTAGAAAATGTTGTAGGTGTTTGGTTTGCTACATATTTGTCAAGGTACGCATCATTACCGGCTGCTTTATACTCAATATCGATATTTTTATCTCTTGCTCCTTTTGTAGAAGAAACAATAATACCTTCGTTATTAGATAAAGCTACATTTTGCCCATATTGAGCATCTGCTAAAGAGTTTTGAGCAGCTTGCGTAGCAACAACATTGATTGTAGCAACATCAATATTTCCATTAGGTCCGGCAGTCCCCTGATTGGTCAATTCAGAGCCACTTGATTTTACTTTTACTTCAAACCCCCCGGTACTGAAGATATTTAAGTGGTTTGCTTGTTTTGATGACACACCATCTTTGTAATGATCTTTTGTAGTATAATCGATATTAACCGTTTTTTGCTCTGTTTTCACAATCAATATTTGAATAGGATTCAATTTAACATTTAATGTAACATTATCTGTATTTGTTTGTGCCAATGCTGCGATACCGCAAACCATCATTAAAGATGTAATGAATAATTTTTTCATTTTTTGTTAGTTTTACTTTGTTGCTTATGTAAGTTTTGCTATATTTGAATTTACAACGTTTTCCCCCTGTTGTAAATCGGTTACAAAAGTACCCAATAGCATGTTTATGCTACTTATTAAAATATACTTAAAACTTGTAGTTTTTTACAAAAGCATCATAACACAAAAATTTTATTATAATTTTCATGTATCCAAATACTAACGTTAAGGTTATATGTAAATGTTTTATTGTGAAACTATGGTATATACCACCGTGTACGTATGGTTTACAGCTGTGCTGCTTTTAGCAAATTCAATTAGGGCATCATTACCCGCACCTTTATAACTGATGTTTACATTTTTATTAATAGCCCCTTTAGTTGCAGAAATTATTGGCTGGTCATCCTGATTGATTTTTTTATTGGTATAAACCACGTGTGACTGGTTTAACGGATTAGATCCAGAGGTAGGTATTACGGTAATGTTGTCTAACAACCCA
>JBQGDS010000146.1:0-5047 GCA_052039185.1 Flavobacterium sp. | reverse complement strand
ACGAAGCGCTACCTGATCGGTATGAAAATCGTTGCTGCCTTCATATCGTAAGCTTATGTCAATCTTGTCGTTAGCATAGCCAAATCCGGGAGACCATAGGAAAGAGGTTTCATCATATGTTACAGCAAAACCTATACCTGCTTCACCAAGTATATAAAAGCGGTCTTCCCATACGAAATATTTAAAACCGGCTTTTACAGGGATAAATCCTAAATCATCAACATCTACCTTAATACCGTTTACAGTATTGCTTTCACCAAAAAAGTGCTGGTAACCTGTAGTAAGTGTTATCGACCCTCTTTTTGTAAAGTCATACTGCAGCCTTACGTCACCACCCAGCGCAAATGAATAAAGGTCCTGGCCGCCCCACTCGTCATTTACCGGAAGTCCTGCGTTAACTCCAAAGCCCAGGCGGAATACTTGTTTAAATTCATTTACTTCCTGGCTTGGAGATCCTGTTATGTCCTGTGCAAAGCTTCCCGCTCCCACTAACATTAATGCCGACAGCATTAGTCCTTTTAAATTCAGCTTTTTCATGATTTTCTCGTTTTACTAGTTCAGTGAGGTAAAATTACTGTAATACTTTTACTAATAATTTTAAAGGATTGTTAAACAATTTATAAGAATATTACAAAATTTTGATTGTAGATTATTATAATCTCAATCTGTTTGTAATCATATAAAATATTTTCAAATTAAATAATGGCTGCATAAGATGTATCTTTGCGGCAAATTTTTAAAATGGGTCTTCAGGTTTACATAAAAGAGTTTTCAGCTAATATTAAGTTGGCATATCCTGTTATACTGGGTATGCTGGGACACACACTTATAGGGGTAGTGGATAATATAATGGTGGGGAAAATAGGCACTGCCGAGCTGGCTGCCGTATCGCTGGGCAACAGTCTTGTGTTCATAGCCATATCGGTTGGTATTGGTTTTTCAACAGCCATAACGCCCATCGTGGCGCAAGGTGATGCAGAGAAAAATACGGACAAGGTTCGTTCTGCCTTTCATCATGGTTTATTATTGTGCACTATGCTGGGTATAGCGCTTTTTGGAGTTGTGTACTTTGCCAAGCCACTCATGAAGCTTATGCACCAGCCTGAAGAAGTTATAACTCTTGCTTCGCCATATATTGACTGGGTGGCATTTTCATTGCTCCCTATGGTAATATTTCAGGGTTATAAGCAGTTTGCCGATGGCATGTCGCTTACAAAATATGCCATGTATGCGGTTATAGTATCTAATGTAATTCACGTTGCTATAAATTATGTACTTATATACGGTATATGGATATTCCCTAAGATGGGAATAATCGGCGCAGCGCTGGGTACGGTAATATCAAGGCTGTTGATGGTTGCCTACATGCACTATATATTATCCCATAACGAAAAGCTTAAAGTATATTTTCAGGATTTCAGCTTTGGCAATATTAAAAAATCGATGCTGAAAAAAATCACGGCACTTGGCCTGCCTTCATCCATGCAGATGCTGTTTGAGGTAGCGCTGTTTACAGCTGCTATCTGGCTATCGGGTTCACTGGGTAAGTTACACCAGGCCGCTAACCAAATTGCCCTGAGCCTTGCCTCTATGACGTTTATGTTTGCCATGGGGCTTAGCGTGGCAGCAATGGTAAGGGTAGGAAACCAGAAAGGTTTACAGGATTATAAAAACCTGCAAATTGTAGCGCGTTCTATATTCCTGCTTGCAATTATACTCGAAGTTGTATTTGCCTTTCTGTTTGTGGCACTGCATAAAGTATTGCCACACTTTTTCCTGAATATGGAAAACGTAGCATTACTGCATGACAATACCGAGGTTATTTCACTGGCGGCATCATTACTGCTTGTTGCTGCAGTTTTCCAGATATCAGACGGTGTACAGGTGGTTGTGCTTGGCGCCCTGCGCGGACTCCAGGATGTGAAGATACCAACCGTAATTACCTTTATTGCTTACTGGATTATTGGGTTCCCTATTTCATTCTACCTGGGCCTGTATACAGATCTTAAAGGCACAGGTATTTGGATAGGATTGCTGGCGGGATTAACCGTGGCGGCAATATTTTTGTATCTTCGCTTTAATTATTTAACCAACAAAATGATTCGGTTAAAGTCAGCCTAATTTGTCTTTACCAAAAATTTAAATCTGAAACATAACCATGGAACTACCAAAATTTATACTTGGCGACAATACTGATTATCCTGATGATATTTTTATCGTTCACCTGGATTACCCGCGTTTTATCATTAACCTGAAAGATGATGAGGTTGAGTTTCTGGAAGAGCCGGAAGACCTTGACGAAAATGAGCTTAACGCCGAAATGGAAGGGCTGATAGAACAGGCCAATGCATTTTATGACAGGGAAATGGAAAGGTATGAGGAATAATTAGTGTCAGTCAGAGTAAGAAGTTTTAGTAATGCAAATCACTGCTTACTGTAACTGCGACTTAAAATACCTCTCCAATAACATACTTGCGGCTGCAAAAGGTGATAGTTCATTATTTTGCACCGCTTTTTTATTTTCTTCCAGTAATTCTGCTATATCAGGGCGGTTGTAAAAATCATTCTTTAATTGCTCATTTATAGTCTCAAGCAGCCAGTGGCGGTTTTGTTCGCTACGCCTATCTTCAAAATAATGATTGGCTTTTGTAAGCTCAAAATAATCGCTTATGCTTTGCCAAACCTCGGCAATGCCGTCATGGGTTATAGCGCTGCAGGTAGTAACCTTGGGCTGCCATCCCGAAGCTTTAGCCGGGAATAGGTGTAATGCCCTGTTAAATTCAGTTTTGGCAAGCTTGGCTTTTTTAATATTGTCTCCGTCAGCCTTATTAATTACTATTAAATCGGCCATTTCCATAATACCGCGTTTTATGCCTTGCAGTTCATCTCCTGCACCGGATATTTTCAGCAACAGGAAAAAATCGGTCATGCTGTGTACGGCAGTTTCGCTTTGGCCTACACCTACGGTTTCAATAATAATAGTATCAAATCCGCACGCTTCGCATAAAATAATAGCTTCGCGGGTTTTACGTGCAACGCCACCAAGGGTATCACCGGAAGCCGAAGGCCGTATATAGGCATTCTTATCCTTTACCAACTCTTCCATACGGGTCTTATCGCCTAAAATACTGCCATGCGATAGCGAACTGCTTGGATCTACAGCCAGCACGGCAACCTTCTTGCCAAGGGTGGTAAGGTGTTTACCAAACGCTTCTATAAAAGTGCTTTTGCCAACGCCGGGAACTCCGGTAATACCAATGCGTACCGATTTATTGGCATGGGGCAGGCAGGCATTTATAACCTGGTTTGCCTTTTCAAGATGTTTAGGATTGCTGCTTTCTACGAGTGTTATGGCACGGCTCAATGCTGTTTTGTCACCTTTAAGTATGCCTGATGATAATTCCTCTGCCGTGGGTTGCTGTTTACGCAATTGGGTAATATGTGCAATAGATGCCTGGCTGATACTTTCAGGCTGGTCTATGCCATCTTTTTCGTGCAGGGCGGTCTTAAAATGTTTATGCTTATCCACGGCTTTAAATTGTATTGTAAAAATACTGTTTTAAACGGGAAAGCCAAAGATTGTTTCAGTAGGTATTATATGAAATGAATTGCCCCGGTTACAAACCGGGGCAATTAGAATATTAATAAGCAGCTGTAAACCTTTGCTGATGGTGCTTAGGGTTTTCAGCTTCGTCGGCAATAACTACGGCTACATCTTCGCCGGAAAGTATGCTCCTGCCATTTTCATCAAAAACAGGATTGTCCAATCCCAAACGATAGTTTCCGGTGCGGCCTGTGGTAATGCCCTGGTGCATTTCGATTGCAGGGCTGAAAAATGCCCAGTCCAGGTTTTTTTCTTCCTTTATAATGTTCAGGTAATCTCTTGCGGCAGATGCGCCCGCTTTATATTCAGCAGGAAATTCAGGTGTGTCAATCAGTTGAAGTTCCGGCGCAATATACAGGCTTCCTGCCCCGCCTATGTAGATATACCTTTTTACGCCCGATCTCTTAACAGCTTCCTGTATTGCTTTTGATCCTGAAATGGCATCAACATAAATATTTGGGTTGGTCCAACCCGGGTTATAGGCACTGATAATAATATCATGGCCTTTTAGAACTTCTGCCAGCGCATCAATTTCAAATACATCAGCTTTAATGTGTTTTACGTTATCTGTATCTTTATGCGAAGCATTTCTTGAAATTGCTGTCACAGCGTGGTTCCTGCTGCTGAATTCTTTTACAAGGTTTTTACCTAAAAAGCCTGTGGCTCCAATTATTGCTACTTTCATAAGTATAAATTTATATGTTATAAAAAATGTTACAGTTTTAAATAAAAAAAAGGATTAAAATTGAGATGCAAAATCAGCTAGCGACTGGCCTGCGAGCTGCTTGCTAATTGTATGATTAATTCCTGAATAAAGTTGAGACAAACCTGTATTTATATTTTTACCGACCGGGCAAAGCGGGTTTGGTGTGTTTTTAGAGAAGCCAAGTGTAGCTTTTTCCAGTGTTACTTTAAATATATCGTCTAGTGTAATTATATCGGCAGGTTTTGCTAATCGTGCCCCGCCATTTTTACCTTCGCGGCTTTCTACAATATTGTTTTTTTTCAGGTTGGCAATTTCCTTGCGTACCAGTACAGGGTTCACATTCAGGCTGCCGGCAATAAAGTCAGACGACAAGAATTCATCCGGAAATTTAGCCATCAGTGTCAGAATGTGAATTGTAATTGCAAACTTACCTGAAATCATACTGTAATAAATTTTATTACAAAAATAGAATATATTTTAAACCAGGCAAAACTTTTTATAATAAATCTCTATTTATTTTGCAATGCACCGTAAATTTGCTCCTCAGTAAAATGGATAGCATAATCCTCATATTTGTCTGCATGCTTGCCGGGGTTGCCTTAAAAAAGGTTCAATCACTTCCTGCAAACACTTATGTAGCCCTTAACCACTTTGTTATCTATATATCCCTGCCTGCACTGGCACTTTACTACATTCCTAAAATAGAGATCAATACTTCGTTGCTTTTTCCTTTAGGA
>JBQGDS010000145.1:0-1807 GCA_052039185.1 Flavobacterium sp. | reverse complement strand
TCATACGCTTTCAAAAAACAGCTGATGGTATTTATTACTGCCCTATCGAACCTGATTTTAATGTATTGCCGCTTGTTGCAAAATTTTTCAGGGACCGTTATGCCGATCAGCAATGGATAATTTATGATGTAAAGCGCAGGTATGGATTGTATTACAATCTGCATACCGTAGAGCAGATAACCTATGAGTTTGTTACCAATATAGATACACGAAAGGTACAACTCCCCACAGAGCTGACAGATGAAAAAGAAGAACTGGCATCAATGCTGTGGAAAGATTATTTTAACAGTACCAATATACCTGCACGTAAAAATATGAAATTGCATATACAGCATGTTCCTAAACGTTACTGGAAATACCTAAACGAGAAAGAAGGAAAGAATTAATGGTATCAACTAATCTTTCTTGCCCAGCTTAACTTTTACCTTTCCCGTTTCTTCATCGTCGGCGGCGGTAAGTCGTAATACAATACCGCGGTTACGGCGTTTGGCAAGTTCTTTCTCATCGGTAATATCTTTGTCTTTTTTAGGATTACGCAGTGGTACGGCTATGTTTATATTAGTTCCTTTTCCAAAAGAATAAACACCTGCAATATCCATATTGAGCACACTCGAATTTATTTTCATAGGCTGTATCGTCACTTTCTGTCCTTTAATATCAAACCTGCCTGCCAGGTTAGAGAACGTTATAGTATCCATATTACGGAAAGGAAAGGCAAAACGGCCCACATTGCGGACGGGCTCAAAGTTAATCAACGCGCCTTTTTTCATATTGAACGATACATTACCGTACATAGACTTTGGCACCAGTGCTCCGCTATTGGTTATCACGCCACTAATATCGGTCTTTGCTGATAAATACCCTTTTAAATGCCTTGCCTGTAATGCTTCCAGCCCAAAATTTTCAAATGCATGAAAAAATTGTTTCACATCTACATTGTTCACTACTGCATTTAGCTTATACGTATTTGCATTGCCATTTTGGGCCAGGTGCCCGCTTATGCTAAGTTTACCCCCGGCATGGTTTAGTCCTGCATTTTTAATAGTAACTCCATTTTCAGCTAATACCATGTCTGCTTTTACGCCTGTTGCTAAAAACTTGTTGTAATATACTTTATCCATCCTCAGCTTCATATCTACATTACTTTTTTCAAACAGCATATTCAATTCATCTGTAAAATCTCCTGTCTTTTTCTTTTTGACAATCCTTTTACCGGAAGCCCTGCGATTCATAAAGCCCATAAACTCGCCCAAATGTAATTGCGGACTGCTGATATTCCAATGCAGCACTATTTTGGCAGGGTCAGTATAATACATATTCAGAAAGTTTTTAATGCTTCCATCCATATTAAGTATACTCTTACCGCTTTTCAGGCTTATCCGGCTTATGTGCAGGTCATCCCTGGTAAAGTCAAGCCCAACATTAACATCGTTAAATTTTAGTCCGCGCGGTATATAATGCACATCTGCATTTTTAATTGTAATAAGCCCGTTTACCAACGGTTTGGCTAATTTAAGATCTATAATATCAGCCCTGTAATTAACCGATACGTTAGCTTCGCCTTTGGAAAACTTCAGCAATCCCGGATCTATCATGTTGTTCAGTTTATCTACTGTAAACTTCGAATTAAAATCACCTACAGCTATTGGCTTTTCCAAGTCAAGGATAAAAGCCTTTTTCATATTTACCGGTATTTTAGCATAGCTTCCTGTAAAGTTGTACAGCTTAATAGCCGAATTAGCATCGTTATAACCTTTACCCTGTACATGCTCATTGGTAAATACTCCTGTAAAACTACAATCTTCCA
>JBQGDS010000144.1:0-15544 GCA_052039185.1 Flavobacterium sp. | reverse complement strand
GAACTTGGTAAAAAAACAGGCCTCCAAAAAGGCGATGCTATAACTTTAGTAAATGGCAATCCCATAAAACAAATCATTGAAGAGAAGCAAAAATATAGCCCGGCATCTAACCATCCTACACAATTACGCGTTATTGCTGACAACATGCTTCGTAGTAACGACAGTATCATAACCCTGCAATACAAGCGAGACAACAAACTGTTTACCACTAAAATTACCGCATATCCGGCAGCACAACGGGCAAAATTTACAAAACAGGCACAAGACACCTGCTTTAGGATGATTACACCTGAAATTGCATATATTGATGCCGGCACACTGAAAAACGATTATGTTCCTAAAATTAAAGAAGCACTTAAAGGTACTGACGGACTTATTATTGACATGAGGGAATACCCTGCTGATTTTATAGTATTCAGCGTTAGCAGCCTTTTCACCAGAAAAAATGCTGATTTTGTAAAATTCACCAAGGCAAGTACCGCTTCACCTGGATTATTTACCTACACACCTAAACTCAATATCTTGAAAAGTCCTGACCATTATTCCGGCAAAGTAATAGTGCTGATAGATGAAGGGACGCAGAGCAACGGCGAATATACCACGATGGCTTTTCGGGCGGGTGGCGCAACTGTTATAGGTTCAACCACCGCAGGGGCTGACGGAAATATTACAGCCATATCGCTACCGGGCGGCTTACGAACAGTGATTACCGGCATTGGCGTATATTACCCTGACGGAAAAGAAACACAGCGAATAGGCATTGTACCCGATATCGAAGTAAAACCAACCATAGCCGGAATAAAAGCAGGTAAAGATGAACTTTTAGACAAAGCCGTAGAAATTATAAACAAAAAGTAAGTCACTCATTTTGTCGCTTTTATTCAATACACAGCTACTTCAAAGAAGTAAATTTACCTGCTAATCATCAATCAAAACAGGAATAGTTACACCGCACAGGCGCAGGCTTTGTTTAATACAATACCTGTAGCCTGCCCAACAGTGCTAATACCTGTAAAGGCAATTTAACTTCTTTGGGTATGAACATTACTTACCGTGAAATAGAGCCTTCGGCAAGGCTCAAACCGTTTGTGGATTGTTACTGGCTCCAGCAATTCAGCAATACTGGCGGAGAAATATCTCCCGTACAGCGTTGCCCGCCCTTTGGCACAGTAGAACTTATAGTACATCTTGACGATAATTGCTGTGATGTTTTATTTGACGGAAAATGGCAGAAACTACCCCGCATTTTTGTAGCAGGCATGTATCGCGACTCCATACTATGGCGCTCGTGTGGCAATTCCGGAAAATTTGGTATACGGCTTAATCCTGAAGTATTGTCCCTGTTATTCAATGTCCCTGCAGCCAAACTATACAGCGATTATACCGAAATTGACAATTTCGGAATGCCAGGAGTAGCATCATTCGCGGAACAGCTTTGTGAAACAAAAACCCTTGAAGAAGCTGTTTTAAAAACAGAAGAGTACCTTACTGAGCGCCTACTTGCACAAAACGTTTCAGACAACCGTTTTGTACAGGCTGTAAGCATAATGAGGTCTTCCAGGGGAAGCATAACCGTAGAACAGGTTAGTTCTGCCCTTTCTGTAAGTCCGCGCCACTTACAGCGCGTTTTTAAAGACGAGCTTGGCACCAGCCCTAAAACCTATGGCAGGATAATACGTTTCAGTAATGCCTACAAGCTTATGCAGCAGCTTGATGAAACAGGAGGCTGGGCAGGATTATCCTATTATCTTGGTTATGCCGACCAGGCTCATTTTATACGTGAGTTCAAAGAATTTTCAGGGCTTATACCCAATGTAATGCTGCACGACGACGGACAGATTTTCGGAAAACAGGATATTGCAGTATAGCAATTTTAAATTTTTTCGCTTTTTTAAAAATCCTGCTGACATAGGGCTGTCACTACCCGGCTGTAATTTTGTTTTATAATAATCAAACAATCAAGTTATGGAAACAATGAATGCAACAGCCACAGTACTTACACCTGCAATGTTACTGGAACATTGGCAGGGCCACAGAGGATTGACCCGCAGGGTAATTGAAGCTTTCCCTGAAAAAGAGCTTTTCAGCTTTTCTATTGGCGGAATGAGGAACTTTGCCGAACTGGCAATGGAAATAATTGACCTGTCTAACCCCGGTATTGACGGACTTGTAACCGGAAAGTGGGTGCCTATGAACGAATTGCCGCACGCCTGTAATGTTGGCATGCCTGCAACAAAAGCAGAATTGCTTGAACTATGGGACGAGACTACCGCTAAAATGGACAGGCTTTGGCCACAGCTGACGGTTGAGAAGTTCAGCCAGCCGACTAAAGCATTCGGGCTTTATGACGGCACTGTACAAAGCACCATTTTTTATTTTATAGATAATGAAATTCACCATCGTGGCCAGGGTTATGTATACCTCAGGGCACTGGGTATTGAACCGCCTGCTTTTTGGGACAGGTAAAATTAAAAAGGTTTCATCCGGTTTTGGATGAAACCTTTTTAATTATTCTTCGTTTTGAAGGGCATTCCAGCCTCTTGCCTTTAATGGAATTTTTGTGTTAGCACGTGTTATAAGATGTATACCTTCGCTTTCCTGGGTCATATGCCCTATAATGGTAAAGTTAGGATTGTGCTTTATTTTTTCAAAGTCCTCCATCTTTATGGTAAACAGCAACTCATAATCTTCGCCGCCATTTATAGCTACTGTAGTATTGTCAATATTAAATTCTTCGGTAGCATTCATAAGCTGCGGATCAACCGGTATCTTTTCTTCATACAGGTTACACCCTACACCACTTTGCTTACACAGGTGTATAATTTCGCTTGACAGCCCGTCCGACACGTCAATCATTGCGGTTGGTTTTACCTCAAGTGTTTTCAGTATCTCTTTAACATCTTTGCGCGCTTCAGGTTTCAATTGGCGCTCAATAAGGTAAGTATAAGCATCAAGGTCGGGCTGGTTATTAGGGTTTACCTGGAACACCTGCTTTTCGCGTTCCAATATCTGCAGCCCCATATATGCCGATCCCACATCGCCGGTTACCACAAGTAAATCGGTGTTTGTGGCGCCATTGCGGTACACCAGGTCATCAGCATCTGCCTCGCCTATTGCGGTAATGCTTAGTATCATTCCTTTTTGGGATGATGTTGTATCTCCGCCTATAATATCTACCTCATATATTTTTGCTGCCAGCTTTATCCCTTCATAAAGTTCCTCCAGAGCCTCGAGCGGGAAACGGTTGCTTACCGCTATTGATACCGTAATTTGAGTTGGGGTTGCATTCATGGCGCATATATCGCTCAGGTTTACCACCACGGCTTTGTATCCTAAATGCTTCAGTGGCATATACGCCAGGTCAAAATGGACACCTTCAACCAACAGATCAGTTGAAACAACAGTTTTTTTATCTTTAAAATCAAGCACAGCAGCATCATCCCCTATACCTTTAAGGGTAGTTGGCTGCTTAATCTCAATATGCTGTGTAAGGTGCTCTATAAGGCCAAATTCGCCAAGCTGGGATAAGCTTGTACGCTGTGGGTTTTTATCTTCAATCATTTTATCAGGAATAATAAAGGGCAAAGTTACGATTTAAGGGCTATATGCCGAAACAATAGTTTTATTTCAGCTTTTCCTCAAAAGGTAGTTCAGCATTCAGTATTTCATTTATCAGCGCTACAAGCTGTTGTTTAAAAGCATCGAGCATATCAGCATTAATTTCCTGCTGTACGGGCGCAGCTTTATCCCAGCCATCTTTAAAGCAAAAATTCATAAAGCCTGCTTTCATATTCTTAAATGAAATGATCCCCGTTTCGGTTTCCATGTTTCCTGCATACGGCTCATGCATAAAAGCATAGGTAAGCAGCTGTATGGCTTTTTCATTTTTTACATCAGCGGTCAGCCCGTCCCAGTCTTTCAGCACAAGCCCGTTCTTTTCTACTTTTCCCGTTTTGTAGTCTATTATTCTTATCCTTCCGTTACGTTCTTCAATCCGGTCAATATTACCCGATATCAGCACCGGATAAGGCAAGTCAGGGCTTTCCAGCCAACGACTGAATTTCTTTTCAAGTGACAGTATTTTCACCGCATCACCGGCATGCAGCAACGTTTTTTCCTGCTTTAGAAAATTATGAACATTACGCTTTGCTACTTCAAAAGCCAGCAGGTTTTTACCTTTCTTAATTTCACCTTCTTTATAAACTGCAACAAACTGTCGCATAACCTCGTCGTCGGCAAGCAGCGCCATATCATCAATATCCTGTACCGTCAGGAATTTATCAAGATAAGGTGTATATAAAGCCTCAAGTGCCCCGTGTATTATTGTACCCAGGGTATTTAGTGCAATGTTTTCCTCCACTTCCTCTACCTCACGTATGCGCAGCACCCTCTGGTAATAAAACTGAATAGGGTTACGGATGTAGCCGGTAAGCGCCGAAGGCGAAAAACCGCTTTCGGTTGCTATTTCCTTAAGCCGCACCATAACAGATTCTGACTTTTGTACTACCATAGGCTCGTAGGCTTTATCAGGCAGGTATGCGTTATATATAGTATTTTCAATAGTATGCGCAGGCTGTTTTTCTATTTCCAGCTGCGTAAGGAAACGGCTGCGTTCCCCGGCATCAAGCCCTTCACTTTCGGTATTGTACAGCAGGTAGATTTTTTTGGCACGCAGTAAAAGATGATAGAAGTGATAGCTGTAAATAGCATCTTTTTCCTTATAGGTAGGCAGTCCCAGTTCCCGTTTTACATCATACGGTATAAAAGAATTAGATGCCTTCCCGGCAGGGAATTTTCCCTCGTTCATAGAAGTAATAATAACATTGTCAAAATCAAGCACACGACTTTCCAGAACCCCCATTACCTGAAGCCCCGAAAGAGGCTCGCCTTCAAACGAAACTTCTGCTACCTCGGCAACCTGTTTGTAAACCGAATACAGTACGGACAGACTGTCCATTTGCGGGTGTGCCTCATGGTAATTAATAAGTTTATTTATTACTTTATATATAGAATATAAAAATGCCTTTGCAATTTTGTCTTCCTCAGCATCACTGCTCAGGAATGATTTAAGCGCCAGCAGTATTTCTGATAAGCGGGCTAATACTGCAGCCACATTATTATCCCATTTTTCAAACAAAAGGCTGAAAAAGGCAGATTGCTCTCCTTGTATCTCGGCCATTTTATTATGTGAAAAGAAGGTAATATTATTACGATTGACAGCAGATACTAGCGTACCTGCCCCGGCATAAGGTTCCACCAGCGGATGCGTAAGCACATCAAGCACTTCCTTATAATAAAAAGTATAGCTTTTTTCGTTACGCCCCAGCGCATTAGTGTGCATTTTAAAAAGCTTTTGCACCAGTATTTGCGCAGGATTATTACGGCTGCTGTAACCCATGGTAATATTAAGGCTTCCTACTCCTGCAGGAAGGCTATATAGCATAGGGATAAGCATATTCTCTTCACCCAGTACAAGTGCCGTTTTATCAAGACTTGCGCCGGAGTGCTGTATCTGCTCTATAATTTCCCCGGCAATTTTAGCCTGTCCAACTGTTTTAGGTGTGCCAATTATTTTTATGTTTTTGGGCTCGCTGAAATCATTAACTATCCATTTAAATTCCTTTTGCGTTTTATACTCTTTCCAATCCCGTTGGTACCTTCGTATAAACAATCCAGCATCATGATAGGCATCATTCAGGAAAGTATAGTCAATATCCCAATAGATCTCTCCCTGCCCGGCCGACATTAAGTGCCTTATCATGGTTTCTTCGGCTGCATTTAGGGCATTAAACCCTGCAAAAATTATTTTTTCGCCTTTAAATGCGTTCGAAAAATGATGAATATTGTTTACAGCCTCCCTGTAAATCAGTCCCTGGTAGCCTATACCTTTATCTTTAAGATGATTGTAGAGCGCGTGGTAATATTCCGGGAGCCTACCCCAAAATTCTATATAGCTCTTAATCATCGGGGTTTGGTTAGGCACATCAACTGCCCAGTGTTTTATATCTTCAATATCTTTCAGGTAAGATAGAACATGGTCAGGGTTAAGCAGGTAACGGTCAATTTCGTTAAAGTCCTGCAATAACGTTTTTGCCCAGTTGGCAAACATTTCAAAAGGCTGCTGCTTATCTTCAGGTGTAAGCCCAAGGTATACATTATAAAACTCGAAAAGAAGCTCAATGGTATCAACTGAGCGTATACCTGACACATCCTGAACAAAATCTTCCACACTATTTATATGTGGAGCAAACACGGTGGTGCTGATTTGCTTTTTAAGCGCTTCAAGCAGAAAAATCCTTGCTCTTTTATTGGGAAGAATGATAACAATATCCGGCAATGTATTTCCATACACTGCAACAATCTCAGCACTTAGTTTATCAAGAAAAGTTGGGTTTGCCATGCTATAAAAATAAAAAAACGCCCCGAATATCGGGGCGTCTTTCCTATTTATTTAAAGTATCAGTTATTCTTTGATAAGCTTAACTTCTACCCTTCTGTTTTGAGCTTTACCTTTCGCAGTCTTGTTAGAAGCGATTGGCTTAGTTTCACCGAAACCAGTAGAGATTAGCCTGTCAGCAGCAATACCGTTCTCGATTAGGAAGTTCCTTACAGCAGCAGCCCTGTTTTCAGATAGAGTCTGGTTAAGTGCATTGCTACCATCGCTGTCAGTGTGACCTTCGATGCTGAACCTTGCTTGTGGATACTCTTTGAAGATTCTTTCCATGTTACGTAGTACCGGCATAGTTTCTTCTTTGAAAGTAGCTTTACCACTGTTGAACAGGATAGTTCTTGCATACTCGTTAAGTTTCTTCATAACCTCTTCAGTTACTTCAGGACAACCACGGTTAGCAGCAGTACCTTTAACCTCTGGGCAAAGATCATCTTTGTCAAGTACACCGTCTCCGTCAGTATCCGGCCATGGACAACCTTGGTTCTCACGTGGACCTGCAACTTCAGGACACTTATCATCTTTATCAGCTATACCGTCACCGTCAGTGTCAGGACAACCTTGTAGGTTTTTAGGACCTGCAACTTCAGGACATGCATCATCTTTATCAGGAATACCGTCACCGTCAGTATCAGGACAACCCTGGAATTGTTTTAGACCCGGTGTTTCAGGGCAAAGATCGTCTTTATCATAGATACCGTCTTTGTCAGTATCTTTTACACCGAACTTGAATGTAAGACCAGCGAAGTGCTGTAGGTGCCTAGGCACGTTAGCATCAACCTCATCTTCAAATGTATGTTTGTAAGTAGATTGTAGGGTAAGACCTATGTTCTCAACAAACCAGAATGTTACACCAAGACCTCCGTTAACTGTACCGTTACCTTTGTCATCAATCCATGTATAACCACCACCAAGGTGAAGGTAAGGATCAAACCATTTAGTTCCTATAAGGTTAAGGAAACTGTACTTGATCTGGCCATCAACTGCGTAGTAAGAAAGGTCACCAGGATTAGTTACAACATATTCAGAAGTACCAGACTGACGTGTTACAAGCTTATCGATCTTGTTAACCGATCCTGTAATACCGAATGAGAAATCACTTCCTACGTGCCTAGACACATTAAGGTAAGATACAGATGGAAGAATGTTCCAGTTGTCTTTTGCGTTGAAGTATTCGCTAAACATGTCTCCAAATGTTGAAGCCTGTCCGAATCTCGTATCAACTGCATTGGCACCAAACGAGATGGCCCAAGGATTGTTCTCGTCCTGTGCCTGGGCATTCAACCCCATTGCCATAAGGACAGCAACAAATAGTTTGTTAAGATGTTTCATACTTTTTTATTTTAATTACATATAGGTTATATAAGGACAAATTTATGATGTTAAAACTGAACAGCAAAACGATTTATTAAAAATTATCCTACTAAACGACCTAAATTGTAGTTAAATTACCGTTAAAGCTTTGCCAACTTCGGTGAATGAGGCAATTGCCTTGTCTAAATGCTCCTTTTCATGGGCTGCAGACAGCTGTACCCTGATGCGTGCTTTATCTTTCGGAACCACAGGGAAAAAGAACCCTATCACATATATTCCCTTCTTTAGCAGCTCATCGGCCATGGTTTGGGATAGCTTGGCATCATACAGCATAACCGGTACAATTGCCGAGTCGCCATCAATAATATCAAAGCCAGCTTTTTTCATGCCTTCCTTAAAGTAATTGGTATTCCACTCCAGCTTATCGCGTAGCGTGGTATCTTTCTCCAACAGCTCGAACACCTTAATTGATGCACCTACAATGGCAGGAGCAAGTGAATTAGAAAAAAGGTATGGCCTGGAACGCTGCCTTAATATTTCGATAACTTCTTTTTTACCTGTTGTGTACCCGCCCATGGCTCCGCCAAGTGCTTTACCTAATGTACCTGTAATAATATCTACACGCCCCATTACGTTCTTTGCTTCCAGTGTTCCTTTACCGGTAGCGCCTATAAATCCGGCGGCATGGCATTCGTCAACCATAACAAGCGCATCATATTTATCAGCCAGGTCACAAATTTTATCAAGCGGAGCTACGAGGCCATCCATACTGAACACGCCATCGGTAACAATTATCTTGAAACGGTGTCCCTGTTCATTGGCCTTTATAAGCTGCTGCTCAAGGTCGGCCATATTATTATTTTCATAACGGTAACGTGCCGCCTTGCACAAGCGCACACCATCAATAATAGAAGCATGGTTAAGGCTGTCTGATATTATTGCGTCTTCTTCACCAAACAATGGCTCGAATACTCCGCCATTGGCATCAAAAGCAGCAGCATATAATATGGTGTCTTCAGTACCGTAAAAATCGGCAACCTTTTTCTCAAGTTCTTTATGTATATCCTGCGTACCACATATAAAACGCACCGATGACATACCGAACCCATGTGTATCAAGCGCGTCCTTTGCTGCCTGGATCACTTCAGGGTGTGATGAAAGCCCCAGATAGTTATTAGCACAAAAATTCAGCACTTTCTGCCCACTGTCTAAAGTGATCTCTGCCCCTTGTGGCGATGCTATAATACGTTCCTTTTTAAAAAGGCCGTTTTCTTTAATGTTTTCAAGCTCTGCTGCCAGATGCTCTTTAATTTTTCCGTACATAGTTTATTTAAGTTTTCAGTCTCAGTTTTCAGTCTCAGTTAATTTGGCATCCGAACTTATCAGGATTATTAATCATATAATTTATGATTTTTCCTATTTCAATATTTTACCCGTAAGATCCAGATAGTTATCATGAGTAATATATTCACATTTCAATGCAAATTCCAGCCACACATTAGTTTCTGAATTTTCTGCATCACAATCCGTCAGCTTACTTATAAAATGATTTACGTAACGTCTCTTTCTATATGCCTCTGCAATATTAGCACAAACACTCCTTGAAGAACGCCTCACCTGGTCTGTCAAAGAATATTTCTCCTCATTTGGGAAAGATTTTGACAAATGATAGATTTCCATAGAAAGCTCAAACGATTTTTTATAAGCTATCAATTCTTTAAAATCCATTATCGATAATATATTATTATTGCGAATATATCCATTTTACATAAGAAAACATATATATTCATTTATTATGAAACGAAACATAAAATGTTATACAATAATATGACTATTGTGACTGTGACTGAATACTGAGACTGAATACTGAGACTGAATACTACACAAGATGTATCACATTTATATCCTCACCTATAAATACCAATGCCTTTTTAGCCACCTCATAACCCATCTCCTCCAAAGCTTTCTGGTATTCGGCAAGCTGGCGTTCATACTTAGGCAGGTGCGCTCCCGTTTTATAATCTAAAAGGTAAGCCTTTCTGTTTTTTATACTTACCCTGTCGGGTTTAATATTCTGCATACCATTCCTGATGATATTCTGTTCATTAAAAACTGTTACATCATCAGCAAAAAAATCGGCCAGCTCTGCATGATACAGCACCTGCGTCAGGCTCTGCTCAACCTCATCTTTTTGCGATAGCGTTATCAGTCCGTTTTCTATAGCCTTCATTATAGCTACTGGCATATCATGCTTTGTAGTGATATATGACAGTATTTCGTGCATTACATTACCAAACTCAATTGCCTTTAAACGGTTTGTGCCCCACATGAGCGATTCGCGCTGTGCGATTTTCACGCCACGCGGACTGAAATTTTCCTGCACTACCTTTATGATTTGATGACTGCCTGTAAAACCGGCATCAGATGATACCCTTTCCGGACTGCCAAATACATATTCATTTATGGTATTGTCAAAGACTCCTCTTTCTTTAAGGTACTTTATAAAATATGAGGACATATTATTGGTAAGCTCTCCTTTAGAAGTAAAATTCCTTCCGGATATTACATATAACTGCTCTTCGGCACGGGTAAGCGCCACATATAATATATTAATGTTGTCCAGCAGCTCTTCCTGCGATTTTATAAAATACAGTTCTGATGCCTTATCGCCATATTCGGCTACTTCCTTTTTACTGTCAATAAGCGCCTTTTGGAATTCAAAAGTTTCATCATCCAGTTCCAGCCACATTTTACTTCGTGGTGAACGGGCATAATCTTCTTCGGCAAATGGAAAAATTACTACCGGGAACTCAAGTCCTTTCGATTTATGTATGGTCATAATCCGTACAGCATCATTACCTTCCGGCGATGGTATGCTGAATTTAGAGCCATTATTATCCCAATAGTCAAGAAAATCGGCAATACTGCTTTGCACCCTTACATCGCGCTCCAGAACCAGGTCAAGAAAATACTGCACATAGGATTGATTACTCCTGTCTTTAATAAAAGCGCCGATAATAGTTTCAACCGCTTCATATAATGATTTCTTCCTGCAGTCGGTAAATGATATTGCTATACCGTTTTGCCGCAGCCACTGCTCCAGTTCTTCCTCTCCGTCACAATCCATTCCTTTTTTAATAAAATCATGAACCTTAGCTTCGGCAACTATATTTTTCGCAGCAAAATATAAAAAGTAAGCCCTTGCTTCCTTATTCTCATTACTCTTTAAGTAGCGCAACAGATTAAGTATAAGCTTTACTTCAGTAGCATTTTCTATCAGCAGCGTTTCAGAAGATAATATAGGTATGGCATTTTCGGTAAGATAATTGGCCAGTAATACACCTGGCTGGCGTTTACGGGTAAGCAACACAATATCTTTATAACGGAAACCCTGTGCCTTTAGTTTTTTAATAGTGGCAAGTGTAGCTTCAAGATACAAATCATTCCTCGTGGTTTCATCTCCATCCTCAATTTCAGGTATAAAGGAAATGTTTACATACCCGCCATGCTTATCATTATTTTCCTGCCTGCTGTTATTACTGTACAATTCCCTGTAATCAGGGTTTTCAAATTCCTGTGCAATGAAAGAAAAAAACTCATTATTAAAGTTAATCACATTATCATAACTCCTGAAATTTGTACCCAAGTTGATAAGCTGCATTTCAGGATTTGAGAAAGGATTGCCCCCTTTGCTCAGGTCGATAAACTGTTCGGCACGGCCACCACGCCAGCGGTATATGGACTGTTTAGGGTCGCCCACAATCATAAGCGAACCTGCATCGCCTGCCATATCCTGCCCCGCCAGGGCATTATCTATAAGTGGCACCAGGTTATTCCACTGCATTTGCGATGTATCCTGAAACTCATCAATAAAAAAGTGGCGGTATTTCTCACCGAGCCTTTCATATATAAATGGTGCCGGCTGGCTTTGTATTTCTTTATGGATAATGGCATTAAACTCAGATATTGAAAGTACATTCTGTTCCTTTTGTATGCGCTCCAGTTCCTGACTTATGGAGTTAAGCAGTGAAAGTGGAGTAATATTCTTAAGGAAAGCGTTATAAAAATTACGCTTTTCGTAATTGGTATATACCTTTTTAAGTAGACCCAGCATTTCGCCCATAACACCTTCTATAACGTCACGGTCTTTAGCTGTTTTATTAATACGGATATCTCCCGCTTCATGGTATTTTTTATGTGTGCTGCTAAGTTCTCCCTTCCTTATATATTCTATATGATTTGGAAAGTGCCCTGCCGAAAATGATTTTGGATCAATCCCGTTCCTGTCAATAAGGTCTTTAAGTGCATCGCCCAGTTGTTTACATTCTTCCTCAAGGGCATTTACCTTTTCCTGTAATTGCTTTTTAATAGCCGGGAATTCCTCCACCGGCTTATCACGAAACTGCCCCACTTCGTTACGGTGGTTTTCGTTTACCAGCAGCCGTGCTATTTCAAAAAGTTCATAAGTTACATCCCAGCTTTTATCGTTATCTGTTTTATCAACCGAGAAATCCACCAGCAGATTGGTAAGCACTTCATTTTCGCCCGCTTTGGCTATAATGGCATCCACCGCTTCCTGCAGCAGGTTTTCTGTTTCCAGCGAAACATCAAACGTTGCCGACAGGTTAAGGTCATGCGCAAACGCGCGGATAACTTTGTGCGTAAATTTATCAATAGTGGAAATATCAAAAGCGGCATAATTATGAATGATATTTTTTATAATTGCTTTTGCCTTATCTTTTATTGTTGCAGGAGATAATCCCGTTTCCCGGGACAATACCATCATGAGCGCTTCCGCCCTGTCGCCCGGCTCATCTTTGGAAAATTCGGACAGGTTATTTATTATCCTGCTCTTCATTTCCTCTACCGCTTTATTGGTAAAGGTTATGGCAAGTATCTTGCGGTAAGCATCATCTGTATGCGACAATAAAAGAATCTTCAGGTATTCCTTTACCAGCATATAGGTTTTACCCGATCCGGCAGAAGCATTGTATATGGAAAAAGCAACTTTACTCACTATAAAACAGGTATTTGCAAATATTTAGCAGAAAATTATACCGTATTGTTAATCCGTATACGGCTGAAAATTTCTAAATTTGGATAAATTTAATATTAATCTTTAATAAAAATACACATATCATGGCATTTGAATTACCTAAACTTCCGTATGCATATGATGCGCTTGAGCCGCATTTTGATGCCCGTACTATGGAAATACACCACACAAAACACCATAACGCTTACACCACTAACCTTAATGATGCAATAAAAGGCACCGACCTGGAAGGCAAAACGATTGATAACATCCTTATCAATCTCGACCTGAGCAATGCGGCAGTAAGGAACAACGGCGGAGGTTATTATAACCACAACCTTTTCTGGCAGATACTTTCACCAAAAGGCGGTGGTAAGCCTACGGGCGAACTTGAACAGGCTATTGAAAAAGCTTTCGGTACTTTTGAGGAGTTCAAGGCGAAGTTTGCTAAAGCTGCTGCTACACGTTTCGGTTCAGGATGGGCATGGCTTTGTGTACACCCTGGCGGTAAGCTGGAAATATGCTCAACAGCTAACCAGGATAACCCGCTTATGCCTGAAGTAGGCTGTGACGGAACGCCAATACTTGGCCTTGATGTATGGGAACATGCATATTACCTACATTACCAAAACAGAAGACCGGATTATGTTGAAGCTTTCTGGAATGTTGTAAACTGGGAAGAAGTAGCAAGAAGATATGCTAACGACAAATAAAAAAATATGATTATCAGTACTAAGGGCGCTATTAAGCGCCTTTTTTATTTAATTAAAAAAGCGGAGAGTTAATTAACTCTCCGCTTTTTTGCCCCCAAAAATACTCGTAAAATTTACTTTTACTAATGCTATTTTGCGTGAAATAACAACTAAAGTTTTAATCCTGGAAATTTTTATTATAATAAAACATTTAGAAGAACAAATGTTACAATTTTAAATATATACAAAATAAAAAAGCGGAAAAATGATTTTCCGCTTTTTTGCCCCCAAAAATATCGTAAAATTTAAATTTTACTAATGCTATTTTATTTGATGTAAAAGTATACAAATACTATATACAGCACAACTTTTTTAGATGAAATACAAAACTATCCGATAAAATACAGAAAACGTTAGTTAAAAATGCATCCTTACATTATCGAACCCTGTAAAATAAAAAAGCGGAAAAGTGATTTTTTCCGCTTTTTTGCCCCCAAAAATACCGTAAAATTTAATTTACTAATGCTATTTTGATGTAAAAGTATTCTCTTACTCAATATACCACAAATGTTTTAGATAAAATGCAGCAAAAAACGTTAAAATGCACTTTTTGACATAATTCAGCATTTTCTATGGCTTAGTAAGCGCGGGCATCATTGCCCTCATAGAAATTTATAAATGCCCTGTTTACCACACGGTTACCGCCATTAGTAGGATAATCTCCTGTAAAATACCAGTCTCCGAGGTTTTTCGGGCAGGCTTTATGCAGATTATCCACCGTTTGGAAGATGATTTTCACATCAGCTTTTATATCATCGGTAGTAAGCATCTCAGCAATCTTGTCTGATATTTCCTGGTCGGTAAACGGTGCGTAAAAATCCTTTACGTAATTTACCACTTCGTTGTCATGCAGGTTTTCCTGCGCTTTGCTCTTTTGGTACACCTCTTCCACTACATGCTCCATTCCACGGTCTTTAAGCAGCTGGTGCGCAGCCTGAAATGCAATAAGCCCTTCCAGTTTGGCCATATCTATACCGTAACAGTCAGGATACCTTATCTGCGGTGCCGATGATACTATGACAATTTTTTTAGGATTAAGCCTATCCATCATTTTAAGGATGCTTTTCTTAAGCGTAGTCCCCCTTACTATACTGTCATCAATAATTACCAGGTTATCTTTTGGCTGTATTACGCCGTAAGTAACGTCATATACGTGCGCCACAAGATCGTCACGGCTGCTGTCTTCGGTTATAAAAGTGCGTAGCTTGGCATCTTTTATGGCTATTTTTTCAGTACGTATTTTTACCGAAAGCAGTTCCTTCAGGCTGTCAGCCGTAAGTGTGTCCCGCCTTTTCAGTATTTCATTGTTCTTTCTTTGGTTCAGGAAATCCTGCGCGGCTTCAACCATACCGAAAAATGAGGTCTCGGCAGTGTTAGGTATGTACGAAAATACAGTATTATCGGTATCATTATCAATTGTTTCAAGCACTTGTGGAAGTACCAGTGCTCCAAGCGCTTTACGCTCCTCATAAATTTCGGCATCACTGCCACGGGAAAAATAAATACGCTCAAAAGAACACGCTTTTTTGGGCAACGCAGGTATAATCTCCTCAACTGATACCTTTCCGCTTTTTTTCATGATGATAGCATGCCCTGGTTCCAATTCCTGCACTTTTTCAAAAGGCACGTTGAATACGGTTTGTATAACCGGACGCTCAGATGCCACCACGGCAATTTCATCATCCTGGTAATAATAGGCAGGACGTATTCCTGCAGGATCACGAAACACAAATGAATCGCCATGCCCGAAAAGCCCGGCCATAGCATAGCCGCCATCCCACAACTTGGAAGAACGCTTCAGTATTCTCGCAATATTCAGCTTTTCAGATATAACAGGTGATGCTTCCTGCTTGGTAAGACCATCATTCTTACATTGCTGATAAAGGTCACTAACCTCATCATCAAGAAAATGGCCGATATTTTCCATCACGGTAACAGTATCTGCCAGTTCTTTAGGATGCTGCCCCAACTCTACCAGGTTGTTGAACAGCTGGT
>JBQGDS010000143.1:0-4768 GCA_052039185.1 Flavobacterium sp. | reverse complement strand
TATAAAAAATGGCAAACTTAAAGGAAATACGTAACAGGATCACTTCGGTTTCATCGACAATGCAGATTACCAGCGCGATGAAAATGGTTTCGGCTGCCAAGCTTAAAAAAGCGCAGGATGCCATTACCGCAATGAGGCCTTATGCTGAAAAACTTACTGAGCTGCTGCAAAACCTAAGCGCTACTCTTGATGGCGATACAGGAGGTGCATATGCCGAACAGCGTCCTGTAAATAAGATACTTCTTGTAGTTATAACTTCTAACAGGGGGTTGGCAGGTGCTTTTAACAGCAACGTTATCAAGCAGGTAAAAGTACTTCAGGAAGCTTATGCAGGTAAGCAGCTTGATCTTTTAACCATTGGTAAAAAAGGGGATGACAGTTTCAAAAAAACAGCTAACATTATAGAAAACCATAACGGTATTTTTGATGCGCTTACTTTTGAAAACGTTTCTACTGTTGCTGAAATACTGATGCAGAAGTTTGTTGACGGTGAGTATGATAAAATAGAGCTGGTATACAACCACTTTAAAAATGCTGCCACACAAATAGTAAAAACTGAGCAGTTCCTACCTCTTGAACCGGCTGAAAAAGTAGAGACCAACACTACTGTTGACTATATTTTTGAGCCATCAAAAGAAGAAATTGTACTAAGCCTTATACCGCTGTCGCTTAAAACACAGCTTTATAAAGCAGTACGTGATTCATTTGCTTCAGAGCACGGCGCCCGTATGACGGCCATGCACAAAGCTACCGATAACGCTACCGAGCTTAGGAACCAGCTTAAACTTACCTATAACAAAGCCCGCCAGGCTGCAATTACCGGAGAAATCCTTGAAATTGTAGGTGGTGCCGAAGCATTGAACGGTTAAGAAATAAAAGTTATATATTTGAAAGGCTGCCTGCAAGGGCGGCCTTTTTTATTACTACTTTTGCCCTACAGTTAAACTAACTTAGCTTGAGCCTCAAAAACCTTTTTAAGCAAACCGCAATATATGGCATTGCCACAGTAGTGCCACGCATGTTCAGCTTTATCCTTACACCATTACATACATCTCCGGGTGTTATGGGTGATGCAAAATTCGGGCAGCTGGCCATTATATTTTCATACCTCGTTTTTTTTAATGTGGTATTGTCTTATGGCATGGAAACCGCTTTTTTTAGGTTTTACAATTCAGATGATAAGAAAAAAGTAATAAGCACTGCAACTATATCATTGTTCTGGTCGTCGTTACTATTCCTGTGTGCCGGATTGCTTTGCCGCCAGTATATTGGCACTGCCCTTGATGTTGACCCGGAATATATAACCTATATACTGTGGGTGCTTGCGCTCGATGCCTTGGTTATTGTCCCCTTTGCAAAGTTACGCGCCGAAGGCAGGCCTATGTTCTACGCTGTAGTTAAAATTGGTAACGTCGCATTTAATCTCGCGCTCAACTTCTTCTTCCTGTTAGGTTTACCAAAACTGGCTGTATCTTACCCCGGTACTTTTTTAGCAACGCTTTACGTTGAAGATTTTCAGGTAGGGTATGTAATGATAGCTAATGTACTCGCCAGCCTTATAACATTTTTAATATTCCTCCCGCATTACTTAAGGCTTTCATGGCATTTCAATGCTCAATTATGGAAAACCATGATGCGCTATTCTGTACCCATTATGTGGGCGGGTATCGCATTCGCAATTAATGAAACTTTTGACAGGCCATTACTGGATTTCATGGGTATTCCTGAAAGCGAGATAGGCGCCTATGCTGCATGCTATAAGCTTGCATTGTTCATGACCTTGTTTACTACAGCTTTCAGGCTTGGTATTGAACCTTTTTTTTTCAGCCAGGCAGGTAACGCAAATGCCCCGCAAACCTATGCGCTTATTACAAAGTATTTTGTGATATTTGGATCTGCCATACTAGTAGGCGTTGTAGTTTTTGCCGACCTGCTTAAAATATTTATCATTCGTGATACCTCTATGTGGTCAGCCATGAAAGTGGTTCCGCTTATTATTATAGCCAATTTTTTTCTCGGTATTTACGCCAACCTATCCGTTTGGTACAAATTATCCGATAAGACTAAAATGGGTGCGTATATTTCCATTATTGGTGCAATCGTCACTCTTACATTCAACTTCGCACTGATACCGCTATGGGGTTATATGGGGTCGGCAGTGGCTACCATATCTGCCTATGGTACCATGATGATTATATCATACCTGTTAGGTAACAAGTACTACCCTATCCCATATGACATAAAAAGCATAGGCGGCTATCTTGCCCTTTCAGTTGTATTATCTCTGGTATATTTTTATGGCTTCCGTGAAAACTATTTTGCGGGCATTGCTGTATTGCTCGTATTTGGCTTATTCATCTATAAAAATGAAAAAGTAATGTTATTGCGTATCCTCAGGAGGAAATAATAACCTGCCGTTCTTTGCTGTTTAACAATAGTATTCTAAATTTGGTTTTAAGTAACTTACACAAATAATGACTGTTAAAATAATCAACAAATCCACACACGCCTTACCCAATTATGAAACCATAGCCTCAGCCGGAATGGACCTGAGAGCCAATCTTGACGAGCCTGTAGTGCTTGCTCCGTTGTGCAGGGCTATAATAAAAACAGGATTGTTCATTGAGCTGCCTATAGGCTATGAAGCACAGGTGCGCCCAAGGAGTGGGCTTGCAGCAAAAAAAGGAGTTACTGTACTAAACAGCCCCGGTACGGTAGATGCTGATTACCGTGGTGAAATAGGTGTTATACTCGTAAACCTTTCTAACGAGCCTTTTACTGTAGAAAATGGTGAGCGTATTGCACAGCTGGTAATAGCAAAGCATGAACGTGCAGAGTGGCTGGAGACCGAAGAACTAACAGAAACATCCCGCGGTGCAGGAGGCTTTGGCAGTACCGGAGTAAAATAATAAACCCCAAAATACAAATACAACCATAAACAATGAAAATAATAGTACCAATGGCCGGACGCGGATCGCGCCTTCGCCCACATACACTTACAGTACCTAAGCCCCTTATCCCAATTGCAGGCAAACCTATAGTGCACCGCCTTGTGGAAGACATTGCCGGTGTAATTAATCAGGATATTGAAGAAATTGCTTTCATCATCCATAAAGACTTCGGCGATAAGGTGGCTGAAGAGCTTGTAGGGATTGCTGAGAAATTGGGTGCAAAAGGCAGTATATACTACCAGGAGCAGCCATTGGGCACTGCACATGCTATTATGAGCGCTAAAGAATCCATGAGCGGGCCAATAGTTGTAGCGTATGCAGATACACTATTCCGTGCTGATTTTACGTTAGATACTACAGCCGACAGCGTGATATGGGTAAAGCAGGTAGAAGATCCAAGTGCATTTGGTGTGGTACAGCTTAATGAAAGCAACCAGATTGTTGATTTTGTAGAAAAGCCGGTAGAATTTGTATCAGATCTTGCTATAATAGGTCTCTATTACTTTAAAAGCGGTGAAACCCTGAGGAATGAACTTCAATACCTGCTGGACAACAACATTATGAAAGGTGGCGAATACCAGCTAACCGACGGACTGGAGAACATGAAGCAAAAGGGCATGAAATTTGTACCCGGTAAGGTAGACGAGTGGATGGACTGCGGTAATAAAAATGTGACGGTTGAAACTAATACACGCATGCTTGGCTTCCTGAACACCGACGGTGAAAACATGGTAGCTTCATCAGTAGTTAACGATAACAGCACTATTATCCAACCATGTTTTATTGGTGAAAATGTAGTGCTTAAAAATACAACCATAGGGCCTAATGTTTCTATAGGCGCTAACAGCAGGGTTGAGGACAGTACTGTTAAAAACAGTCTTATCCAGACGCATGCTACCATAAAAAATGCTAATTTAGATAATGCCATGATAGGTAACCATGCTTCGTTTAATGGTAATTTTACCAGTATAAGCATAGGCGACTATTCGGTTTTGGAATAATTGAATGAAGTTTAAAACCCTTTTATACAGCGTTTTGTTTTCAGGAGCAGTATTGTATCCTGCTATTTCGCATGCCCAGCAGGAGCCGGAAGACATAGCATTGGCTACTGATGAATTTGAAAACGATTTTTATGAAGCGCTAAAGCAAAAAGGGATTGAAAACTATGACAAGGCACTGCTATCATTGCAAAAATGCCTAGCCAAACAGCCTAACAATCCGGTTATATATAATGAGCTTGGTAAAAATTACCTTGCACTGAAAAATTATCCGGAAGCAGAAAAGGCTTTTCTTAAAGCAAAGGAACTTGACCCCAAAAACCGCTGGTACTGGTCAGGCTTGTATGACGTGTACTATGAAACGCAGGACTATAACAAATCGATACCTGTAGTACAGAAACTGACCGAGTGGCGAAAGGAATTTTACCAGGAAGACTTGGTGTCTCTCTACATGTATACGCAGCAGTTTGATAAGGCACTTGCCCTGATAGATGAAATGGAGGAAAACGTAGGCCGTTCTGAAAAGCGGGAAATGTACAAGCTCCAGATACTTCAACAGGAAAAATACAAATCGCCGCAAAAGGATAAACTCGAAAAAGCTATAAAAGATTTTCCGAAGGAAGAGTCGAACTACATAGCGCTTATCTTTTTATATTCTGAAAGCAACCAGGAAGAAAAAGCCCTGGAAGTGGCACGTAAACTGGAAAAGGAAATCCCAACATCTGACTGGGCGCAGGTAAGCCTGTTTAAATTTCACCTCAATGCCAATGATGCTCCAAAGGCGGTTGATGCCATGAACAGGATTTTGGGAAGCAAAAA
>JBQGDS010000142.1:0-2399 GCA_052039185.1 Flavobacterium sp. | reverse complement strand
GTAATTGAGCGTTTTGGCTACGTTACGCTGGTATCGTGCAGGCTGGAAACCGGCCGTACCCACCAGATACGCGTACACATGAAATATATAGGCCACACCCTGTTTAACGATGCACGTTACGGTGGCGATATTATACTAAAGGGTACTACATTTACCAAATACAAACAGTTTATCGAAAACTGTTTTAAGGTATTGCCGCGCCAGGCACTGCACGCCAAAACATTGGGTTTTGAGCATCCAGTAACAAAAGAGTTCATGCGCTTTAACAGCGAAATACCAAAGGATATGCAGGATTGTATTGAAAAGTGGCGTACGTATGCAAAATCACATGCTCCTGAAGAAGAGGATTAAAATATAAAGGCTAATACATTGTATTAGCCTTATTTTTTACTTCGTTTCTCAGCAGGTTCCCAAAGTTCTATCTTGTTTCCTTCAGGGTCGTATACCCAGGCAAATTTGCCTATGGCATCTTCCATTTTGTTCTCATCAACTTTTACGCCGTCGGCCTGCATAATTTTGAGTAGCTCATCCAATCCTTCCACACGAAAGTTTACCATAAACTGCTGTTGCATGCTGCCAAAATACTCAGTATTTTCTTTAAATGGAGAGAACACTGTTGGTCCTGCATCCTGTCGCCATACATCCTTACCATTTATGTAAGTAATGCCAAAATACTTTTCATACCATTCGCCTAATGCTTTGTTGTCTTTTGCGCGGAAAAATAATCCGCCTATACCTGTTATTCTTGCCATAATTATATTTTGTTTAGTTGGAGCAAATATGCTGTGTTTATTGTTTTAAATGCTCATACTTTAATATGATTCGCAAGGAGAGTCTTAAAAATGTTTCCTGAAAAAAGCGAACATCTTCTTTCGGATGTCTTTACCGTTCTCTTCATTCCACTTACCATGCTTTTCGCCTTCATAAATGTAAAGTTCATTGGCAACGCCCGCTTTGTCCAGTTTCTTTTTCAATATTGGCCCCTGGGTTTTGGGTACCAGCGGATCATCAGCGCCATGAAACATAACTGTAGGCGGTGCATTTTTAGTAACATGATAAGCAGGGCTTGCCTTGTCAAAAAGCTGAGGGTTGTTCTCGTAAGTATTCTGTATGCCAACAAGGTTTTTGAGCATCCCGCTACTGAATTTGGGATTAGAGGTGTATGACGCATCGGTAAAATCTACAGGGCCTATAAGGCTGCATACTGCCTTAATGGCTTTTTCTTTATCATAAGCATAGCTGTACAACAGGGCAAGGTGTGCACCTGCGCTGCTGCCTATAAAAGCATATTCACCCGAGAGGCTGTATTCTTTCTGTTGCTTTTTAAGGAAGGCCATTACGGCCTCAATGTCTTCAATCTGCATAGGGTAGGCAGGACTAAGTGGTGTAGCCAGCCTGTAATTTATGTTTACAATGGCATAGCCGGGAAATTCCTTTTTCAGGCTCTTAACCATATAGTTCATCTGCTCTTTCGTGCCTTTGCTCCACCCACCGCCATGTAGCAACAGAAATGTCTTGGTACTGTTGGTACGGTTGGCAGGCAGGTGTATGTCAATCAGTTGCTGCCTGTCTTTACCATAACTCACGTTTTTATATGTAACAGAATCCTTTACAGCACTATACATAAGCACTGGTGAGAGCATGAATAGCAAGAAGTATTTTTTCATTATAAATGTTTTATACTGCAAAATACGATTTTTACTCATTGCGAATAAATAAAAAAACCTGCAGGTTACTGCAGGTTCAACATCAATCAAAGCAAAACCAATTATTGCTTAACAAACTGTAGTTCTATGGCCAGTTTAACCTCATCACTAACAAGAACACCGCCTGCTTCAAGTGCAGAGTTCCATGTAAGTCCCCAGTCTTTACGATTTATTTTTCCTGTAATGGTTAAGCCTGCCTTTACATTACCCCATGGGTCTTTGGCAATACCACCAAATTCAGCCTCAAGGGTTACAGGTTTGCTTTCGCCACGAAGGCTCAGGTTTCCTTTTAATATATAATCATTACCACTCTTTTTCTCGAATGAAGTTGATTCGAAAGCCAGTTTTGGATGGTTCTCCACATCAAAAAAGTCAGCTGTAAGCAAGTGGCCGTCACGGTCAGCATTTCCTGTACTTACTGAGTTAATATCTCCGCTAAAGTGAAATTTTGCGTTTTCAAAACTGTCGCCTTCTGTTTCAGCTTCAGCAGTAAATGTGCCGAATTTACCTGATACATTAGTGAACATCATGTGTTTTACTTTAAAACCAATTTCTGAGTGTGTAGGGTCTAATACCCATTTTGTTGTTGCCATAATTTTTTATTTTAAAATTTAAAATTGCTTAATTAACAGTTGTATACAAATATAAAAACAATTGTTGTATATACAAATGTTATTTTCAGTTATAACATTA
>JBQGDS010000141.1:0-1711 GCA_052039185.1 Flavobacterium sp. | reverse complement strand
GCTTTTATTATTGTTGTAGTAATACGAATTGCCAAAACGGTAACCAGCACTAATACGCGCCTTTGCGAGGCTGTGTTTTACAAATGGCGCACTACTGTAATTGTATTCCTCAAGCGGATTATTAGACGTGAACAGGTCACTATCTTTAAACAATACATAATCAGTATTATTATACAGTGGCCTGCGGCGCATGTATTCAAACAATCCTGTAAGGTTAATTTTTTTGAAGATATATGTATTGTGTGATATTGATGCAAAACGCTTGTCATACAATTTCATAAAATTGTTTTTAAACAATAGCGTGCTCAGGCTGTTAATTACGGGATCAATAGGTTCTGACGGATTAAACTGTTCTATGCGATTACCACCCGCAAAGTTAAAGGTGCGCCTGCCTATTCGTAATGGCACTTCTCCCCACACGCGGAGTCTGTCTTCGGCTATGCCGTAGTTAAAATAGGATACGGGTGAGAATGAGCGTTTTCTAACCGTATCGGTTATATTTAGCGATAATTCAGTGTTGAAGTTCCAGCCTTGTACGGTATTGTAGCCGGGTAGGTTCAGTACACCATCGTACCGAAACCTGAAGTTAGGTTTTGTATAGCTATAACCGTCCAGCACGTTATATATTTTAAAACGGTTTTTCCTGCGTTGTAAAGAGTCGCCGTTCACCATTTTTTTCTGGGCGAATATGCTGTCTTTCTTTGTGTAGTCACCTATCTCATCTGTTGAAAGTGGTACTGGCCTGGTAGTCTCCCAGTACTCTTTATCCTTTTTCGAGGAATCTTTTTCAAAACTCAGGTTGTACTGTTTTTCGTCTATCTTTTCAGGGAAAGTATAGTTACTATATACATGGGTATAATGCCCTTCCACACTCATGCCCATCATTCCTGCTTTTATGTCAAATGTCTGCAGAGTTTTTGTCCATATCCTGTTGGTTTCGTTATAAGTAAAGTTCTGTTTTATGTTCAGGCTTTCCAGTATAGGTTCGCGCAGCCTGTACCCTTTGGCGGTTAAGTCGGCAGCATAAATGGCCCAGCTGTCGTCTACAATATAAATGTAACCTTCAAAAACAGGCTCTTTATCACGGCGGGGAGTTACTTTTATTTTATTAACCTGCTGGTTGTTTCCATCAAAAAAACTGCCTTCCAGTTTGAACCGGTAATACAAAAAAGCGCTTTTCGCCAATGGTGATATCATTTTTATGCTCATGTCAAAATCCATGAATTCATCATAAAAATTATATTCTGCTTCCCGTGCACTGTTATAACTGTAGCCACTGTCCTGGCCACTTACCTTTGAAGCTATTATCTTTTCTTTTAAAGTATTGGGCTGCTCAAAAAAAACATGCGAAATACTTTCAGAAAGGGATAAAATACCACTCCCGGTAGCGTCCAGCGATCCTTCCGGTACTTCTACCTTCATGCCCATTATACGTTTAGGAATGTTTTTGGCCCTGAATACACCTTTGGAGTAAAAATCAGCCTCATAGCGCTCAGGCTTTGCGCCGTTTTCTTTCCTGTGTGCAATGGCCTGTCGCATAATCGCTATGGCAGGATCTTCAGAGTTTGAAATACTTACCTCCTTTACTTCAAATGTCTCATCTTCCAATGTTACGTTAAGTATATGTGGAAAAGCTTTTACCGATAGCGGTACTTTCTTTGTCTTGTAACCTAACGACTGAAAAACTATAGTGTAATCTCCGGGTTTTGCA
>JBQGDS010000140.1:0-4110 GCA_052039185.1 Flavobacterium sp. | reverse complement strand
ATAGATACCATTGATTCAACCGATGTAGTTATAACTGATGTAACAGGTAAAACGATTTTAAGCGCAACCTTAAGGTCAGGCAGCAACACTATTGATATTAAAAACCTGAGTTCAGGAATATATTTTATAAGATCATCTGACGGGGGGACTGTCAAGTTCATAAAGAAATAAGTTATAACAATTATATAAAGGCTCCTTCCCAGAAGGAGCTTCTTGTATTAAGTAAGTAAAATAGTTATTGAAAATACTGCCTCGAAGTAGCTAACATTAAAAATTTATTAATGTAAGAGGGAATACAAAGAATAGCTACTCAAGGAAAAACAAACCCGACCCTTTACAATTCGAAAAAAACTGTAAGGGCAGTCCACTGGTTCGCGTCTGCTGATGGCCTCCCACCCCGTTGGTGCAGTGGCACTATGGTATCAACAGGCTTTTATAGCTTACAGTTAGGGAACAGCTTTGGTATATGCCCTAATTTAATTCTGATAATGCATTATATGTAGAAGTAACTTTTAGCGCGGCACACTTAACAAATTTAAATTGCACTACAAAAGGAATACTATGAATCCATTACTTTATAAAACAAAAACAGCCACCTAAGGCAGCTGCTTTAATTTTATTCTTATTATTTCTTATTGAAAAATAATTTTAGATGTACCGTAGTTGGTCTTACCACTATTAATATTCAAGAATAGTAATCCTGATTTCTGTCCTGTAAAATTAAAGTACAGATCGTTCCTTCCTTCAACCAGGTTAACCGGGGCCGAATAAATCAGCTTACCTGATATATCATGAAGTGTTACTTGTGCTTCTGTAGCAATGTCACTGTATAGCAGACAGTTTACTTCACCTTTAGAAGGATTAGGATAGGTTATAAACTCATTCTTCATATTGATAAGCAGCTCTTCAAAACCATCAGGAGCTGAACGTGTAAACTTAACATCTTCAATAGTAAGGTCAAGATCATTAGTACCGGCCGCCACAGGAAGGAAAGTAAAGTTTATGGTAGTAAGATCATCCGCATTAATCGTTTGATTCGTACCGGTAGACTTAAAGAACGTGAACGGTATATAGTATGTCTGTTCGCTGTTCTTAACATTTACCACAGCCCTGTATTGCTGGCTCCATTGCTCAATAGATGATTTTACCAGGCCTATTTCCATCACACCGCTTCCCTTAGCTTTGAAAGACAGGTATCCGTAAGATGAATAATCAGCCGGAGTATTACCCGGTAGTAACGATTTATAAAGCGTGATGTAATCAAACTCACTGTGAGCTTTCAACTTTACATTACGGTGTACAGCAAGTTCTTCATCATTATACACTCTGTCAAAATCATTGTATACAGTATAACTGTTTATAGTGGTATACCTTGAGTCAAAATCAAGACCCCAGTTACCGTCAGCATGGTAAAATGCATCCTGTACCTCGCCGTTTATGTTTATAAGCCCGTCATACTCATAGGCATCTTTTATATCAATACGTACTGTTTGCTCAGGCTCTGTAAGATAAGTATTATACCTGTTAGCATAACCGTTGGTTTCTGTATATACTTCTTCCATTTGTATATCCAGTACCTGGCGTTCTTTTACGCTTTTCAGCTTCACAACCATTTCAGTACCTTCCCTTGATACTTTAGCAGCGTAAGATAAAGGCATTTTTTGTACCTCAACCTGCTCAAGCGGACGATAAGCCTGTACATTATTCACTATATCTTTTACAAGTTTTAATGTGTTTTCCGGTTCTGTAGCCCATACCTGAAAGTTAAATACATTATTCCTTGCCTCATATTCTTTTACGAACCAGTTGGTTTGCAGCAGGTATTTTTCAGCATTGTCTGCTTTACCTATTGCAAATGAAACTGCATATTCGGTAACGCCATTGCGTTGTTTTATAGCCTGCATAAGGAAATTATAACCTTCAACCTTAACTGCTTTTACGTTAAGTATCTCAGCGCCTTTAAGCCTGTCGCATGATGCCTTGGTGTGGTTGTACACCCTGTTTTCGGTACGAACACCCAAAACTACAGCCTTGGTTTTTCCTGTTACCGAAAAGTCAACACTCAGTACTTCCCTGGCTATTGTATAGTCAAGTATATCAGTAGGCGAAGTTACATGCGCTACATCTCCATTAATAAGCTGCGATGGGAACATCTCCATCATAGTAAGCGGTTGCGGGCCACGAGCTGTAACATTGCTTACCCTGGCCGGCTTGCTGAAACGCATAGCGTCGGCTTTTATAAAATTGGTAGGAACGCTCTGCTTTTTACGTTGTACATATCGTTTAGATACTGCATCGCCAAGACTTTCGCTTTCCAGTCCGCCATCATTACCTGTGTTTACTTCTTCCGAAGCTACAACCACAGGAACTACAGTGGCTGTAGTACATCCGTTAGCATCAGTTGCCGTTACAGTTACCTCATAGTAACCTGCCTGGGTGAACGTAAAATTAGCAGTAGCCTGGTTAGGATACAATCCTGTTCCCGTACCCGGCAAAGCCCATGAGTAATTACTGAATGCCGAAGCATTAGTAAGTGTAAGTTGCTTGGTAGCCGAGCCGTTACCTGATGCAGTTGTAACCTGGGTTACCACCGCGTTTACCACAGGATGCACCACAACCTGCATGGTTTTAGTATTGTTGCCGTAAGTATTGGTCGTTACCAATTTAACTGTATATGTTCCTGCGGCAGTATACGTTTTTGAAGGGTTCATGGCAGTACTTGTAGTACCATCACCAAAATCCCACGTATAGCTAAGCGGTGCCTCAGGCTGTACTGTGCTTCCGGTATTTGATGTATTGTTAAACACAAAACTGTTACCTGTATAGCATTGTGCCGTATTGTTTACAGAGAAGTTAGCTGTAGGGGCAACACCTGCCACAGGAGCGCATCCTGCAACTGCAGGGGTAAACACTGCATAATGCATTTCGCCACCAGCATGCGCAAGTGATTTACAAATAACCTGTCCTTCTATATTCGACTGGTTGGCTGTTTTATCAACATTAGCAAACGGAGCAAATATTGTACCCTCAATAGCCGGGTTACCGCCTATATTAAGTTGTGTGGTGTTGTAAAAATTATAAAGTATGTATGGACAATGCTGAAAACTAACGCCTGCCTGGCTCCATACGTTCCAGTTAAAAGTACCGGCAGCATCAACATTTATAACTAGTACTTTACTAGCGCTTGGCTGATGGTTAAAGGTAAAATTCTGAACATTGTTAAGGTCAGACCCTTTTATATTGAAATAGTTTATACCATCCTGAAGGTTTATCTTTATCTGGTTTGGCAGGTTGGTAGCAGGTATAGACTGCCCGTTAGGGTTAGTAAGCTGTGCATTATGCGTGCACTGCGAAATACTTAACGATTTAGCCCTCATTTTCTGGAAAGCATCGGCAAAATCAATAAGACCTGACTGGAAAACCGGATTGTTATTCACATTTACATTCAGCTGGTTGGCATTAGCCTGCAGCATGATACGTGGTGATGAATTATAATCAGATGTAGGGGTAATCCTTATGGGCGAAGCAGCATTGTTCTGGTCGTAATACCATACGTATGATCCTGAATTGTTAGCTATTTTTACATACGCATTACTATTTACCTGTAATGCGTTGCCCGATTGGTAATTTACCTTACCTCCTACTAAAAGGCCTATTTTAGTACCATTTACAATGTAGTTACCGGCATTATGTAAACATATCTGGTAATTGCCTTTTATGGTAAGATCTCCACCACAGGCAACTGGCCCTTCAGACTCGTTGGTTGTAAGGGTAAGTCCGTTTTCGGTAAAGATATTAAATCCCTTGGCTGGCTCGGTTGGGCTTTGGGCATAACCACCGATGGCTGAAAACAGTACTGCACCTGTAAGGGCAGCACCACGAAGTAATTTTTTAAGCATATTTTAACAAATTTGGGGGTGGCTAAATTACAAAAAAATCTTTCTATGCAAACAATTTAAAATTTAAAACTTGTTTGTTTTCAATATTTTACACCATTATATACCATGGTATACCTTATTATTACTGGCCAAAACTATATCTTATAGAATTATTACTACATACTTGCCAATAGTCTTTTTTTATTTAATCATAGATGGTTTTTATTCCCTG
>JBQGDS010000139.1:0-1572 GCA_052039185.1 Flavobacterium sp. | reverse complement strand
CGTTATTAAGATCGTTCACACCACGGTACTATATAGTATATGCTGAAAGAGCAAAGTAATGAGGTATTATGTAATTATCCCTGCGCATAACGAAGAAGCTTTTATAGCACAAACGCTGCAATCTTTAGCAGCGCAAACTGTACTGCCTGCAAAGGTTGTTGTAGTAAATGATAATTCTACTGATTGTACAGCCGCTATATGTGCAGATTTTTCTTTGCAGTATCCATGGCTTTCGGTTGTAGAAAAATCTTCTGATGCCATCCATCTTCCGGGCAGTAAAGTTATACAGGCGTTCCGTGCCGGATATGAAACCGTTGATGCTAACTACGATGTGATTGTAAAACTGGATGCCGACCTTATACTGCCAACGGATTATTTTGAAACCATACTTGCAGAATTTGCCAAAGATACTAAAGTAGGCATGGCAGGCGGATTTGCCTATATTGAAAAAAAAGGTAACTGGATATTGGAAAGCCTTACCGATAAGGACCATATTCGGGGAGCGTTTAAGGCGTACAGGAAAGAATGCTTTTTACAGATTGGCGGACTGAAACCTGCAATGGGATGGGATACAGTTGACGAGCTGCTTGCCAAGTATTACGGATGGAAAATAGTTACGGTTGAATCACTGAAAGTAAAACACCTTAAGCCTACCGGGGCCAATTACAACAAGGCAGCACGCCACAAGCAGGGTGAGGCTTTTTATACCCTTGGCTATGGTTTTTTTATTACTGCAATAGCATCGGCCAAGCTGGCAATGCGCAAAAAAAAGCCGTTGCTTTTCCTGGATTACATAACCGGTTTTTTTAAAGCCCTTCAGCAAAAAAAACAGCTGCTGGTTACGCCTGAACAGGCAAAATTCATCCGTAGTTACCGCTGGAAGAAGATGAGGCAGAAACTGTTTTAACCCGAATTATATTAAAAAACTATTAACTACTATTAATATACCGCTTCAATGTGGTACTTTAGCCATTATTTTTTGTCTTAATGATTAAAGCTTTACATCATATCGGCGTATACTTCCTTATGATTAAGGAGGTATTCAATAAACCTACCAAGTGGAAGGTAATGAAACCACTGATTTTTAAAGAAATTGATGACCTGATAACCGGATCTATGGGTATTGTGGCATTTATTTCTTTCTTTATCGGTGCGGTTGTAGCTATTCAAACTGCGCTTAACCTTACCAACCCGCTTATCCCGAAAGAACTTATAGCATTTGCCACCAGGCAGTCTGTAATACTTGAGTTTGCCCCTACGTTCATCTCCATCATCATGGCAGGCCGTGCAGGGTCTTACATTACATCGAGTATCGGCACAATGCGTGTAACGGAGCAGATAGACGCACTGGAAGTTATGGGTGTTAACTCGCTTAACTACCTGATTTTCCCAAAAATTATAGCATTCCTATTGTATCCTTTTGTTATAGCAATATCAATGTTCCTTGGTATATTGGGTGGCTGGACTGCCGCAGTTTATGGGGGCTTTGTAGGCAGCGATCTTTTCATTCAGGGTATACAGCGTGATTTTATTCCATATCACGTGTTTTACGCGTTCTTTAAAACATTCCTG
>JBQGDS010000138.1:0-3641 GCA_052039185.1 Flavobacterium sp. | reverse complement strand
AAGACCGGGTTTTAAAACCGTCTCTATAGGGCATCGGTGTAACACTAAATTCACCCGAAGGCAATACCTTACCCTCAAAAACAAATTTAGTATTGTGTTTTTCCCAAGGCTCTACATGCTAGTTTAATAAGCTTATAATTTCTGATTTCGTCTTGTCTGTTTGTATTAATATTTCTTTATCAAGCATGAGCGAATATAAAAAAAGCTGCCATTTCTGACAGCTTATGTTTTTATTTTTTCATTTTCTGAAGCCAGTTCCTAACCGAAACCTCTTCATTTATAATTCCTCTCAGTTCGCTTATTTTAACCCTGTCCTGTGCCATGGTGTCACGATGACGGATAGTTACAGTTTGATCTTCCAGCGTCTGGTGGTCAACCGTGATACAGAAAGGCGTGCCTAGTGCATCCTGCCTGCGGTAACGGCGGCCAACAGCATCTTTCTCGTCATATGCTACATTGAAATCCCACTTAAGGTCTTCAATTATTTCGCGTGCCACTTCAGGAAGCCCGTCTTTCTTTACCAATGGTAACACGGCAGCCTTTGTTGGCGCCAATACCGATGGCAGGCTAAGTACAGTACGTGTAGAACCATCCTCAAGAGTTTCTTCTTTTAAAGATGATGCAAATACAGCAAGGAACATCCTGTCAAGGCCTACTGAAGTTTCCACCACATAAGGTGTATAATTCTCGTTCAACTCCGCGTCAAAATATTGCAGTTTTTTACCTGAATACTGCTCATGCGCTTTAAGGTCAAAATCAGTACGGGAATGGATACCTTCCAGCTCTTTAAAGCCAAATGGGAAGTTAAACTCTATATCGGCAGCGGCATTGGCATAATGCGCCAGTTTTTCGTGGTCATGGAAACGGTAATTCTCTTTACCCAACCCAAGCGACTGGTGCCATGCAAGCCTTGTTTCCTTCCAGTATTCGTACCATTTCATTTCTTCTCCCGGGCGCACAAAGAACTGCATTTCCATCTGTTCAAACTCACGCATACGGAAAATGAACTGGCGTGCTACGATTTCATTACGGAATGCCTTACCGGTTTGTGCAATACCAAACGGAATTTTCATACGGCCGGTTTTCTGTACGTTCAGGAAGTTTACAAATATACCCTGCGCCGTTTCGGGGCGAAGGTACAGGTCCATGGCGTTAGCTGCCTCAGCGCCCAGCTTGGTGCCGAACATAAGGTTAAACTGGCGCACTTCCGTCCAGTTTTTGGAACCGGTATCCGGATCAGCGATTTCAAGCTCTTCAATCAGGGCTTTTACATCGGCAAGGTTTTCTGTTTCCAGCGAACGCGCCATGCGCTGCAGTATCTGGTCTTTCTTTTCCAGGTACTCTTTAGTGCGTGTATTGGTAGCTTTAAATTCTTCTTCGTTAAAAGCCTCGCCATAGCGTGCGCGTGCTTTTTCAATTTCTTTCTGGGCTTTTTGGTTCAGCTTTTCAGCATAATCCTCAATAAGTACATCAGCCCTGTATCGTTTTTTAGAATCTTTATTGTCTATCAGCGGGTCATTAAAAGCATCAACGTGGCCCGATGCCTTCCATGTAGTTGGGTGCATAAAAATTGCAGCATCAATACCTACAATATTTTCATGCATCTGCACCATTGATTTCCACCAGTACTCGCGGATGTTCTTTTTAAGTTCAGCGCCGTTCTGGCCATAGTCATACACTGCGCTAAGCCCGTCATATATTTCACTTGACTGGAATACAAACCCGTATTCCTTTGCGTGCGAAAGCACGTTCTTAAAAATGTCTTCTTGTTTTGCCATGGTGCAAAAATATAAAAAGCAATTGTAAATTTGCCGAAGGCTTTTTGTTTATCTTAGCCTAAACCAAAAATATTTTCCTGTTAAATATACCATGTTCAAAAGCTTAGCCAATTTACTTTTTCCGGTTACCTGCTCAGGCTGTGACGGCCTGTTGCTGGAAAGTGAAAATGTAATATGTACACAGTGCAGGCACAACATGCCGTATACCCAGCACCACCGCATGAAGGAAAATGAAACCTTCCGCCGGTTTTATGGCAGGCTGGCGCTGGAGCACGCATCGGCTATGGCTTATTTTCATAAAGAAGGTATAGTGCAGCAGCTTATCCACAACCTGAAATACCGAAACAGGGAGGAAATAAGCGGTATGATAGGTGGATGGTATGCTCATGATTTGAAACGAGTTCCTGCCCTGGCAGATGTTACTGATGTTATCCCCGTACCATTGCATCCTAAAAAGCTTCGCGAGCGAGGGTATAATCAGGTTGAAAAATTTGGTAGAGCTATAGCTTCAGGCCTGGGCGTTGCGTATAATGAGGAGATATTGTACCGTACATCATACACCAATACACAAACCAGGAAAAATCTTGCCGCAAGGGCAGAGATAATCGGATCGGCATTTGATGTAAAATTTACAGAAGCCGATCATGATAAACACTTTTTACTGGTTGATGACGTTATTACAACCGGAGCTACAATTGAGTCGTGCGGAAGGGCATTATTAAAGATACCCGGCGCCCGTATAAGCATAGTAGCTATGGCGTATGCACATTCATAGCAACATTTTCAAAAAACATTTCTGTAACACTGAATATAATCGTTATTTTGTGCTGTTAAACAACAAAACATGCTGAAGAACAGATTTTTCCTGTATATATTTTTAATAGCGCTTGCATTAACCGGCTGTGCCAAGCGTGGTAATATTACCGGTGGTTTAAAAGATACCATTCCGCCTGTATTGGTACGAAGTAACCCTGATAATATGAGCACGAACTTTACAGGCAAGCAGATACGCATTGATTTTGACGAATACATTAAGGTAAAAGATATTAATAAGCAGCTTATTATATCTCCACCTATGGATACCCAGCCGGAAATTATACCTATGGGGAATGCCAGTAAGTATATAAACATCAAGATTAAAGATACCCTGCAGCCCAATACTACCTACAGTTTTAACTTTGGTCAGAGTATAACCGATAATAACGAGGGTAACCCGTACTCACAGTTTAAGTTTGTTTTTTCTACCGGTTCCTATATTGACTCCCTTGCTTTAAATGGTGTTATTAAAGATGCCTATAAAAGAGAAACGGATAATTTTGTGACTGTAATGCTGTATGAAGCAAATGAGAAATATAATGACTCCACAGTATTTAAGGAAAAGCCACGCTACGTAACTAACACGCTGGATAGCGTGAAACAATTCTCTCTGCAAAACCTTAAGCAGGGGAAGTATTATATTTTTGCACTGAAAGATAAAAACAATAATTACAAATACGATCCGAAATCAGATAAGATTGCTTTCCTGAAAGATCCTGTAACAGTACCCAACGATACTATTTACAGCCTGGAGCTATTCCAGGAAAAGCGCGCCTTTAAGGCAGAAAAGCCTACTTATATTTCATCAAACAGGCTGGTTATGGGCTATCAGGGCAGTACGAAAGGCCTGAAAGCTGAAATAAAGAATGGCGGTGCTGTTGTGCCTAATGTTATCACTAATTTTCCCGATAAGGATTCTGTGAACGTGTGGATTCCTAGAGGCATTAAGGCTGACTCGCTACAGGTAAGTATTAATCATGACGGATTTTTAAAGGACTTTTATATTAAATCGAAAGAAATAAAAGCAGCAGATTCACTTTCGCTTGA
>JBQGDS010000137.1:0-2944 GCA_052039185.1 Flavobacterium sp. | reverse complement strand
AGTATATAAAAGATGGTGTGAACGAAAGGCCCCACGTATCTATTGTATGCAATTTTACCAAGCCTACCGAAACCAAGCCGTCACTATTAACCTTTAACGAGGTTACAACACTGTTCCATGAGTTTGGGCATGCGCTGCACGGTATGCTGGCCGATACGGTTTACCCAAGCCTTAGTGGCACAAGTGTATCCTGGGACTTTGTAGAGCTGCCAAGCCAGGTTATGGAAAACTGGTGTTACGAACCGGAAGCTCTGGCTTTATTCGCAAAACATTACAAGACAAATGAAATTATACCTATAGAATATATTGACAAGATAAAGGAAAGTGCCAGTTTCCAGGAAGGCATGGCTACATTACGACAGCTAAGCTTCGGGTTGCTGGATATGGGTTGGCACAGCGAAGATCCGTCGGGCATTGCTGATGTAAAATCATTCGAATCTGCGCAGTTTGCTAACACGCAGCTTTATCCTGACGTGAAAGAAAATGCCATGAGCACATCATTCTCACATATTTTCCAGGGTGGGTATTCTTCCGGCTACTACAGCTACAAGTGGGCTGAGGTTCTTGATGCCGATGCCTTTGAATTTTTTAAAGAAAAGGGCATTTTTGATACCGAAACCGCAACTAAATTCAGGGAAAACATTCTCTCAAAAGGAGGTACGGAACACCCTATGGTGCTTTATAAGCGTTTCCGAGGGCAGGAACCAAAACCTGAAGCATTACTTAAAAGGGCAGGACTAATCTAAAATCCTGCGTAATAAAACAAAAAATCCCCTGCAATGCAGGGGATTTTATATTATGGTATTTTGGAATTATTCTTCCATATACGCTTCAATAGGCGCACATGAACAAACAAGGTTCCTGTCGCCATAAGCATCATCAACCCTGCGCACACCCGGCCAGAATTTATTTTCACGTAGGTAATCAAGCGGATATGCCGCATTTTCCCTTGTATATGGCATATTCCACTCATTAGCGGTAATCATAGCCAGTGTGTGAGGTGAATTTTTAAGCACATTGTTCTTATCATCAGCGCTTGCCTGGTCTATCTCTTTTCGGATAGCAATCATAGCATCACAAAAACGGTCTATCTCCTCAAGGTTTTCACTTTCTGTCGGTTCAACCATCAGCGTGCCGGCAACCGGGAATGACACCGTTGGCGCGTGGAAACCATAGTCCATTAAACGCTTGGCAATATCAGTTACTTCAATACCATTGGCTTTAAAAGGACGGCATTCCAGAATCATTTCGTGTGCAGCACGGCCCATTTCGCCGGTATACAATGTTTCGTAATGTCCGTTTAACCTCTCTTTTATATAGTTGGCATTAAGTATTGCGTAACGTGTAGCATTAGTTAAACCTTCCGCACCAAGCATTGTAATATATCCATAAGAGATAAGGCATACCAAAGCAGATCCCCAAGGCGCTGCAGAAATAGCAGTAATAGCTTTGTCTCCGCCCGTTGTTATTACAGGGTTGCCCGGCAGGAACGGAACAAGATGCTGTGCCACGCAAATTGGGCCAACACCGGGACCACCGCCACCGTGAGGTATTGCAAATGTTTTGTGCAGGTTTAGGTGGCATACATCAGCACCAATAGTTGCCGGATTGGTAAGCCCTACCTGTGCATTCATGTTAGCGCCGTCCATATAGACCTGGCCGCCGTTATCATGAATTATTTTAGTTATTTCAATAATTGACGCTTCATAAACACCATGTGTAGAAGGATACGTAATCATAACACAGGCAAGGTTATCCTTGTGCTGTTCCGCTTTAGCCCTCAGGTCTTCCACATCAATATTTCCGTTTTCAGAAGTTTTGGTAACTACAACCTGCATACCTGCCATATTAGCTGTTGCCGGGTTGGTACCATGCGCAGATGCCGGAATAAGCGCTATGTTCCTGTGGCTGTCACCACGTGATTCATGATACGCGCGTATTACCATAAGGCCTGCATATTCTCCCTGTGCACCACTATTTGGCTGTAGTGTAGTACCCGCAAAACCGGTAACTACATTAAGCTGCTGCTCCAGTTTTTTAAGCATTTGCTGATAACCTTCCGCCTGCTCAATTGGGGCAAACGGGTGTATGCTGTTCCACTGTGGCATACTTAACGGCAGCATCTCTGCGGCAGCATTAAGCTTCATGGTACATGAGCCAAGTGAGATCATAGAATGGTTAAGCGCAAGGTCCATACGCTCCAGTTTCTTGATGTAGCGCATTAAAGCCGTTTCACTGTGGTAACTGTTGAATACCTCATGCTTAAGGAACTCTGAAGTCCTGTCAAGCGATGCAGGAATATTTGATGATTCTGCCAGTTTAGTGACCTTATCAGCATTTTTTCCTGCTGCTTCAGCAAATACAGCAATTATGTCATTAATATCGTTAAGTGAAGTAGTTTCATTGAAAGCAACAGAAACCGTTTCGCCATCTATGTAATAGAAATTGATCTCTTTCTTCTCTGCGGCAGCTTTTACTTTAGCAGCATCGGCCTTAACCGTAATAGTATCGAAGAATGAAGTATTGGTATTATAAAAGCCAAGGCTGTTAAGCGCATCGGCAACTGTTACTGCTGAAGCATGTACTTTATCAGCAATATACTGAAGCCCTTTTGGCCCGTGATATACTGCATACATACCTGCCATTACGGCAAGAAGCACCTGTGCAGTACAAATATTTGATGTAGCTTTTTCCCGCTTAATGTGCTGCTCACGTGTTTGCAGCGCCATACGTAATGCGCGGTTGCCGTTAACATCAATAGTTACGCCAATGATCCTGCCCGGCATACTGCGCTTGTACTCTTCTTTAGTAGCAAAGAAGGCAGCGTGAGGCCCGCCATAACCCATTGGTATACCAAATCGTTGTGTAGTACCTACTACAACATCAGCACCCATTTCACCCGGTGATGTTAATTTAACAAGGCTTAATATATCAGCTGCAACAG
>JBQGDS010000136.1:0-3923 GCA_052039185.1 Flavobacterium sp. | reverse complement strand
CCTTTAGAGATATTTATTGTAATTTTGGCAAGTGGTTTTGTATTTGGCGTGTTAGGTATGATTGTTGCTGTGCCATTGTATACCGTAGCCAAAGTTGTTGCTAAAGAATTTTGGCCGCAAAACCCTGTCGTGAAAATACTTACCAAAGATATTTAATATTGCTTTATCCGTTTTTAGATACTGAAATACAGAAATTCATTCGTGAAAATACAGGAAAGTCTGTAGCTGCGCTTGCATTGCAAAAGAATCCTTTTCCTGGTACGGACTGGACAGCCACACTAAGCCAGATTGCAGCACGTGAAAAGGCTAAAGACAAGCTCCCAACATGGTTTGCTGCCGAAAATATTATATACCCATCTAAAATATCAGTTGAACAAACATCTTCTGAAATTACTGCAAAGTATAAAGCAGGTTTGGTTTCAGGCAACAGCCTTATCGACCTTACCGGGGGCTTTGGTATTGATGATTATTATTTTGCCCAAAAACTGGATGAAGTAGCGCATTGCGAGATGAATTTGGAGCTTTCGGCAATAGCTGCGCATAATTTCCAAAAGCTCGGTGTAAGCAATATTGCAACTGTTCCCGGCGACAGTACTGATGCACTCCGATTACTTGACAGGCAATGGGACTGGATGTATATAGACCCGTCTCGGCGTAGTGATATAAAGGGTAAGGTTTTTATGCTGAAGGACTGCCTGCCAAATGTTCCTGAATTGCTGGATTTTTATTTCAGGTACAGTAAAAATATTATGGTTAAGACTGCGCCGATACTGGATATTTCAGCAGGTATGGCCGAACTGCATTCGGTTAAGACAATTCATGTGGTAGCGCTTAATAACGAGGTAAAGGAATTACTGTGGATTCTGGAAAAAGGGTTTACCGGTACACCTATGATCGAGGCGGTAAACATTTATAAAGAGGGAGAAGCGGTTTTTGCCATACCAGCCGATGTTGATGCACAATCTATGTATTCGCTTCCTCAAAAATACCTGTATGAACCCAATAGTGCCGTGTTAAAAACAGGTTACTTTGATGCTGTAAGCGAAGTGTATGGTGTAGGTAAACTGCATAAACATTCGCATCTGTACACTTCAGATAAGGTTATTGATTTTCCCGGCAGGAAATTTATAGTCAATTCTGTATTACCATATGATAAGGCGGTTATCAAGCAGCATATTGAAGGTAATAAGATGAATGTGACAGTGCGAAATTTTCCGTTACAGGTAGAAGAACTTCGTAAAAAATGGAAAATTAAGGATGGCGGCGATACTTATGCCTTCTTTACCACCAATATGAAAAATGAGAAAATAGTAGTACTTTGCGGCAAAATATAATACAATGAAGAAATTTTTGCTACTGATCGCCTTTGCAGTTGGATTTACTGCCGCTGCCCAGGACGATTGCCAATATACTATTTTAACCAACCAGGAAGGGAAAGAATATAAATCAACCAAAGAGTATGTAATGTATGAGAAGGTGTTTGGCGGAAGCTCTTCATTTCTTTTCTTTTCGCTTTCACTTCCTAATGAAATCCCGGTGCTTAATTTTCAGCTGGTGGCCAAAAGCCAGGATTTTCCCAAAGCGTATTGCATTGATAAAAATTCCAAGATATACCTGCAGCTAAGTAATGGCAAAATAGTAACTCTTGTTACGATTTTTGATGAAGAATGCTCGAAACTGGTGTATGATGCCGAAAGCAAAAATAATATAAGGGTACTTTCAGGAACATTTTTATTTACTAAAGGATCAATGGAGGAGCTGGAAAAATATCCGGTTACTTTAATGCGTGTAAAGTACAGTACCGAAACGGTAGATTACCCGATACGTAAAGAAATAACATCTGAAACGAACGGGAACAAGTACTTTCCGGAGGCTTACTTTATAAATTACCTGAAATGCCTAAAATAAACAACAGTAGCTACTCGCTTGAATGTTAAGGTGTTTTAACTGTAAGGTTAAAAAATTTTAAAAAACCTTTAAAAATAGTTGCAGATAATAGATTCAAGGTTTACATTTGCAACCGCAAAAAAGGAGTAATTCTTACTTGCAAAGGAGGAGAGGTGCCGGAGTGGTAACGGAGCAGATTGCTAATCTGTCGGCGTGCAAACGTCGCCAGGGTTCGAATCCCTGTCTCTCCGCTTCTTTTCGGGGTGTAGCGTAGCCCGGTCATCGCGCCTGGTTTGGGACCAGGAGGTCGCAGGTTCGAATCCTGCCACCCCGACAAAACCAACATCCCGCTTTTTTACGGAAGCGGGATTTTTTTTAACGGTAATTTGAAGCAGAAATGCCTCAGGGTCGCGTAGCTCAGCTGGATAGAGCACCTGCCTTCTAAGCAGGCGGTCACAGGTTCGAATCCTGTCGCGATCACAACTGTAAACCCTCGCAAATAGCGGGGGTTTGTTTTTTTATAGCATAATATTATTTTATAGAAAAGTTACTTCAATCCTGTCAACACGTTTATTTTTAATAAAAAATAAAACATAGCCCTTGCCGTTTACCAAGTGTACCGTATAATAGTAATTGTTGTTTATGTCATAAACAGTCGCATTCATGTTGCGGTACTCTAATGAACAAGGAAATGTTTCAGCAAGCTTATCTTCACTGTCCTCCAGCTGAATGCCGCCTGCCGAAAAAGCTACATCTTCAACGTACTTAGCCCCAGGTACTAAAAAAGCTTCAATACTTTTTAGCTTACCTTCAAATTTTAGCTTGTAGTTATTGATCCAAAATTGTTTATCTGTGATTACATTACCACCTTCGAAAATTGAGTCAGTTGTAACGCGTTGAAATCTTTTTATCCTATTGTTGAAGCTTTTACGCGTGTGCCCAAAAACAGGCTTTCCATTAAGTAACATTGTACTGGCAGAAATAGAATCATTACGATGATAGATAAATTCTTCTTTAAAATTACGCTCTGTAAAAGAACAGACTTTTTCATTCAATAAACTGTTAAGACTGTTGTTCTTATCTATATACTCCATTTGCTCGTCAGGAAAATAGATAGAAGCATTATTGTGGGTTGTAAATATAGTATCACGATGACGGTTTATTTGTACTACATACATGTTAGGAACTTTAAGTGGTGTGTCCCTACCGTTATTGTTGGGCAGTAATCTCTTATCCCATTGTCTGGCTTCCTTCTTTAAATTTAACAATGCAAAGGCAAGCTGCTCATCATCATCCTGTAATGCCTGCAGCCGATTTCCCAGATAAGCATCATCTTTGATAAAACCTGTGATAAGAGTGTGTCCTTCACGGTCCGGGTCAACTATGCGTACTGCTGTAATTTTTACATAGTTATCATAGTTTTGTGCGGTACAGTATAATGATAGTAATAAAAAAGGTAAAATGTATTTCATGTAAGGCAGGTTGGGTTATGTTTAAATAACGAAAAATGGTAGCACATATTGCATTTCAATCATTTCAACTATATTTTATTTATAAGGTAAAATTGTAGCACCTGCCTTCTAAGCAGGCGGTCAAAGGTTATAATCTTGTCGCAATTATACTATCATTTTTAATAAACAGGTATTTCTACGCATAATTGTTTTTATTTCAAGTATGATATTTGAGAAACTGTAAAAACAAGATTATGCAAAATAATAATGCACTTCAACAAACTTTAGAATGTCCTAACTGTAGTGGTTTGATATACTTTTCAGTTAAGGAACTTATACAGGGTGCTGCTTTTTCCTGTGGCAGATGTAATGCGCAAATTAAGATGAGTCCTGCTAGTATAAATCAAGTTGAAAAGTCATATAAGAAGTTTAATGATTTAAAGAATAAACTAAAAGACAAGCAATGAAAACTATTCACTATAGTTAGCGGGCCTGTCAATATAATAGCAGTATCTGCACCTGGAGGGAGTAATACAATATTACACGTATAATTTATATAAAATTGTATATTTATATAAAAATACA
>JBQGDS010000135.1:0-8924 GCA_052039185.1 Flavobacterium sp. | reverse complement strand
CCAAGGGTTCCTGCAAGCTCAAACACAGCTTTATCGGTACGGCTTTCGTCAAAAATAAGTTGGGTTATACCGTAACGATCCCTAAGGTCTACCCATATAAGGAAACCCTTGTTACGTGATTTTTGTACCCAACCGGCAAGTGTTACTTCCTGGTTAGTATTGGCGGCGGTAAGCTCGCCACAGTTATGACTTCTGTACATTGCTGAATTTTTAGAAAGTGCAAATTTAGCAACTATTGCCAATAATGTTCCGGTAAAAAAAGAGTTTTTTAAACTTTACTTCGCACTGCGGTCAGTTTCCCTGAAAGAATTAATGATATCCTGCATCTGCTTTTCATATTCTTTCTTTTTTTCGGTAAGTGTCCATACCATAATCTGATAGTAGCGATCTTTACCTTCGGCAAAACCAAGTTTCCAGTAAATGCTTGTTTCCCCAATATTAGCATTAAAATCAATCTGCCTTGATTTCAGCCCGTTTATAGTACCATCTATAATTTCCGGCATTGTATTAATGCTGAGAGTATTTTTCATGTTATTCGAAATAATTTCCGAATAACCCTTCAGGTCATTACTATAAGCGCTTTCCAGCTTATTTTCAAAAAGGCTTTTTTCAAGTTCATTTTTCGGCTCATCTATAACTATAACATAAAACTCTTTAGCAACGTTTTGATATTGTAACGATGCCGACTCATTAAGGCCTTCGCCCTTCTCCAGGAATTTAGGAAGCGATATCTGATAGCGGTCTTCAATTTTTATAATTTGTGTAGTACTGTTTTCATTTTTACAGGATAAAAGTGTAAACAGGGTTATAAGGAGTACCGCAGCTTTATTTTTCATTCTTCGTGATTTTACAGGAGCTAAGATACCGGAAAACCTGAATTTGACAAATTCCAATGTTAAATCTTTATCAATGTTACCAAATTGTTAAGTCAATGTATCTTTTATGTAAATTATATTTTATAAATTCGTTATATTCAATTGTATAACCATAACACAAAACTGATTATGAGAAAGATTATTTTAGCCGGATTGCTGCTGTCAGCATGTGTGGTATCTGCCCAAAGCACTGAACATAAATATGAAATAGAGAATAACCTTGTAAAGGCTACATATTATTATGATAATGGCCAAGTTAAACAGGTAGGGTACTATAAAGATGGTAAACCCCATGGTAAATGGGAAGCTTTTAATGAAAATGGAACCAAGCAGGCAATAGGCCAGTATGAAAATGGCGCAAAAGCGGGCAAATGGTTTTTTTGGAGCGGAAGCAACCTAAGCGAGGTTGATTATGCAGACAGCAGGGTTGCCGAAGTAAAAAAATGGTCGGACGCTGCAGTAGTAGCAAAATAAAAAATACACCAATAAACAAAAAAGCCACTCAATAGAGTGGCTTTTTTTATACATAACCTGATAAATTTATAGTGATGCAACTAAATTTCTCCATTCTTCAAGCTCCGGCACGCCCGGCTTTCTTTTTCCAAAGAACTGTACGATGATGTCGCCCATTTCGTTAAATACCTCAATGGCCGTTACCATACCGTCTTCAGTTGGTTTACGCACCACCCATACCTGCGCAATTTTGCTCATATCAAGGTGAAGGTTAAAATCTGGATCCATAACATTGAACCACTGGTTGTGCCACATAGTTTTGCGCACCAGCCCTGTATGTATCTGGATATTACCCCTGTTGCCAACAAATACCATTACAGGTAGTTTTTGTTCGGCAGCGCCTTCCAGCATTTTTACTATAGCTTCTTTCTCGATAGCTTTTGCATAGCTTTCGTCCGGTGCAAGGCGAAGCGCCTGTGTACGGGTTACGCCAAACTTTTTAAGCATACCGAAAAATGCGTGCGTATCCTGAAGGTTTACCCATGCATCCTTAAAACCCTGGACATCAATTTCAGCATCGGGTTTCTCATCCATTACCAAAGGCACCTCAACAGTAGTTTCTTCCTGTGACTGATCATCTGACCTGAACTGCTCTACTAAAGCATCAAAAGCATCTTCGTTGCTGTCTTTGGTCAGGTAAATTTTGTGTATAGCCAAACCATCCTTACCAAAAAACTGAAGGCTTTTCCTATCGCCATGTTCGCCTTTTTCAGCTACGGCAAAAGCTTTATCCCAATGTGAGAGGAAGATACGAAGATCGATATCCTCACCTACAAAAAGGCCTGCAAACGGCGAGCTGAAATCAGGGTTAAGATAAACACCTTTTCTTTCGTGCACACATTCGTCATTACGTGTAAGCGCCATTACTTTACCCAGTTTTTCTACCTCGGTAAGTATGTTGGCAAATTCAGGACGAAGACGTGTTACCATTTCTCCAACGTGCGTAGCTACAAGCTCAGCTTCGCTTACACCAAGCTGGTCAGCGGCATTACGTATCCTTAAGTGTGGGTTTTCTGCCTTCAGGGCTTCCCATTGCGATTTCAGTGAATTGGTCATTGTATTCATTGCTATGCTATTTTAGATTCCAAAAATTATTAACGGGTTTTTATTTACCGGATTAGGGCAAACAGTACAGGGAAAGTTATACACCCTGCTTATTATTTCTTTAGTAAATACCTTATCAGGCACATCATGGCTTACTATCCTGCCCTTTTTAAGCAGCATTACCTTATCAGCAAACTGTGCCGCCAGGTTAAGGTCGTGCAATACCATTATGGCCGTGTTGCCTTTTTCGGTAAAGTTCTTTACTGTATGCAATATGCGGTGCTGGTGTAGCACATCAAGGTTATTAAGCGGCTCATCAAGAAAAACCAGCTTATGGGCAACGTCATTATCCAGCTGTGCCAGTACACGTGCCAAATGTACACGTTGTTTTTCTCCTCCAGAAAGCGTGTTGTAATCCCTGTCCTTAAGTATATCTACATCTGTCTCTTCCATTGCCTTCAATACGGCATCATGGTCTTTTTTATGCGGGGTGGCATTAAAATACGGATAGCGCCCCATCATTACCACGTCTTTTACCGAAAGCGGGATATCGGTATTATTATGTTGGGAAAACTTGGCCTTATTATGCGCCAGTTCTTTATCATCCCATTCTTCAAAAGTTCTCTTCTTAAAAAATATAGGCTCTTCGCTCCTGCCCATTTCGTTGGCAAGCATACTCAGCAAGGTAGATTTACCCGCACCGTTTGGCCCCACAATGACAAGCAGCTCTCCGTAATTTACAGAAACATCAATATTTTCCAGGATACGGAATTTGCGGTGGCTGTGCGATATTTTATAAGCTTCTAACATTGTATTTTACATTGAGTTCCTGCTGCGTACCAAAATAGCTATAAATATGGGTGCGCCCATAAATGCCGTAAGTATACCTATAGGTATTTCAGACGGCGCAGCTACTGTACGGCTTATGGTATCGGCTGCCAGGAGGAGCACCCCACCAAAAACAGCCGACATAGGCAATATGATATGATAGTTGGATTTAAATATAAGCCTCAGGATGTATGGCACAATAAGCCCTACGAACCCGATGGTGCCGGCAAATGCTACCGATGTACCTACCATAAGCGCTGTAAGCACTACAATTTGTTTCTTTATTCTTTCTACAGGTATTCCTAAATGCTGTGCATCGCGCTCACCAAGCATCATGGCATTAAGCGCCTTGCCTTTATTAATAAGGAAAAAGAATGACACCACTACTATTATAAGAAGTATGGCATTTTTAGTCCATGTAGCGCCACCAAGGCTACCCAGGTTCCAAAAGGTAAGGTCACGCAGCTGCTCTTCTTTCGAAATATAGATGAGAAAACCGGTCACTGCAAAGCCAAGTGCCGTTACTGCCACTCCTGTGAGCAGCATGACAACCACGTTGGTTTTACCTGCCGATGTAGAAATGCGGTATACCAGCAGCATAGTAAGCAATGCGCCGATAAAGGCCATTATGCTTAAAAATGAAAAATGGAATACCTCCGGCACATAAGGTTTAAGCGAACTGCCCAACACAATAGCAATGGCAGCAAATAATGACGCACCCGATGTTATACCGATAAGATCGGGCGTGGCAAGCGGGTTTTTGAACATACCCTGAAGGCAGGTTCCCGATACTGCCAGCGCGCTGCCTATTAATATCGCCATAACTATACGCGGCAGGCGAAGATCCATCATTACGAAACGGTCACTTTGTGACAATGAATCGTCATTAGTGAAGAGCCCTTGCAAAACCTCGGTAAAAGAATGCTTTTCGAACACATATACACCCATATATAATGATACTACTGCCAGCACAGCCAGCAGCAGTATTCCGGATGCCATGTATAAGGAAAGCTTATTTTGCATTTTCCTGCAGCAGTGTATTTAGTTGTACGGCAGCTTCACCCACGCGTGGGCCAAAACCTGAAAGCAGGCCGCCATCCATCGAAATGATCTTTTTATTTTTACCGGCATTGGTTTTATCAACACCCTGTATTTTAAGCACACCCTGAGGCCCGCCCAGACTGCCAAGCCCTGAATCGAACATAAGTATTACATCAGGATTGCCTTTTATAAGCGCTTCCGGGGTAAGGGGCTTAAAATCTTCAAACTCAGTTATAGCATTCTGGCCACCGGCAAGTGTTATTACTTTTTCAACCGGGGTATTTTTACCGGCCACCATAAGCGTACCCGCGCCACGTGCATATATAAACAATACCTTAGGCGCTTTGACATTTTTAAGGTCTGCGTCAATTTTGTCCTGAAGCGCTTTATAGTCAGCATGGTTCAGCACGCCTGCTACATCAGCAATCAGTTTCTTAGTCCCTTCTACACTAAAATCCTGGTTAAAAAGCTGTGCATTAACGCCTGAGCCTTTTATTTTATCAAGCAGTTCGGGGCTCATATCTTTTTCTGTACCGATAATAAGCGATGGCTGCAGCGCCATTACTGACTCGATAGAAATGGTACGTACATGCCCCAGATCCTTAGCTGTAGTCTTTATCGTTTCAGGATACGTACTGGTTACATCAACACCTACAATATCTTTTTCATGGCCCAGGGCCGCAACAATTTCGGTAACAGCACCATTAAGCGATACGATTTTCAGATTTTCATTTTTAACGACTGTATCAGCTACAGCAGTTTCTTCAGTGGTTGGTTTATTATCTTTTTTGCAGGAAATTACCGAAAATAGCGCAATTGAAAGCGCAAGGATTGTGGTTATTTTTTTCATTGGTTATGAATGTAGTTTTTACTTAATCTAAATAAGCACAAACTTACATATTATTTTTAACCTTGAAAAGCGAAGCAGTAAATTATTTAGAATAATTTTAAGTAAGCATCATAATGCCTTTATTACATAGGTAACAATGGCCCATACCGTAAACTGGTTATGCTCTGTAACATTTATTACAGGATAGTGCGGATTTTCGGGGATAAGGCATAGTGAGCCCAATTGCAGCTTAAGGCGTTTCACGGTAAAGTCACCATCTATAAGGCATATGGCTATTTTACCATCCGCAGGTTCCAGGCTCCGGTCAACCACTAAAAGGTCGCCGTTTTCAATACCTGCATTAATCATTGAATTGCCCGATACGCGTATATAAAATGTAGTAGACCTGTTGTGACTAAGTTCTGCATTCAGGTCAATTGCTACCTCCATAAAATCCTGTGCAGGAGAAGCAAAACCGGCCGATACACCGGCATCAACATACGGAATGGCACTATTGCCCTCATATTGTGGCGTGAAAAATGTAAATACCGGTTTGTACTTTTTTATTGGCATTTTACAGTAAGTATTTCTTTAAAACTGGTGGTATACCTTGGTGAGAGCATATTCTGCTTCATGTCCCATGTTTTTCCCGCCTGCGAGCCAAGCCGTATTATCCTTGTACCCATCCTTTGGTTTACGGCATCCATGGTTTTCATAAGGGCAATATGTCGCGGATTTTCGTCCAGGAACAGGTTAAACTGCTTAGTGTCTTCCGGAATAAGTCCGGTCACTATTACACCTGCTTTTTTAAAACGTACAGTTTCGGTTTGCGCCAGCATACCTTTTAGTAGTTGTATGGCTGCAGCGCTTATTGTAAGAGCAGAATTGGTAGCAAACGGCAGTGTCATCCCCTGGCTATAATGATAGCGCGGATTATCAATACTGTGCTTATCGGCAACCAGCATTACAATAACATTGTGGCAGCAGGAATGCTGTTTGCGGAGTTTTTCGGCTGTAACCGTTGCAAAGGTTGAAACCCGTTCACGAATCAGGTCGTAATCAGTAAGCTGTTTTGGAAAACTCCGTGTAGTGGCTATACTTTTTTTATCGACATCAATAGGATCGGGCCCCAAAACCGACTTTCCCTCCAGCTCATACTTTATACGCAGGCCTACTACCCCCCACTCCTTTTTAATCCAGGCTTCGTTATGTGGCTGTATAAAATCATAGGCTGTCAATATGTTTTTAGCAACCAGCTTTTTTGCCATACGGTGGCCTATACCCCACACTGCACTCACCTTCAGCCATTTTAGGGCTTTTAAGCGTTTCTCATCGGTATCTATAACATAAACACCGCCGGTTTCTTCCGGGAATTTCTTAGCTATATGGTTGGCCGCTTTAGCCAGTACACGTGTGGGCGCTATACCCACGCCAATAGGCAGGCTCAGCCAGTTCCAGGCGCGGTTTTTCATTTCCGTGCCATACTCCCTGAAATTATTTACATGTATACCACTAAAATCCAGGAAGGCTTCATCTATACTATATACCTCAACATTGGGCGTAAAACCCCGCATGGTCTCCATAAGCCTGGCGCTCATATCGCCATATAACGGATAGTTGGAAGAAAATACTGTCACCCCTTTTTCCTTAAGCAACGGCCGTATCTTGAATTCGGGTACTGCCATACCTATCCCCAATTCCTTAGCTTCCTCGCTGCGGGATATAATACAACCATCATTATTGGAAAGAACCACAACAGGCTTATTCCGCAAATCAGGCTGAAAGGCCCGTTCGCAGGAAACATAGAAATTATTACAATCGATCAGCGCATACATGCTACAAAAATAATAAATATAAGATTATTTTCTTTGTTAGTTGTAAATTTTCTTAAATAAAAAAATCCCGGCCTAAGCCGGGACACAAAAACAAACTAACTTTACTATGAAATTAATTTAACAGCTCGTATTGGAATGCAGGGAAGCCCCTTTCGCCAGCCTGGTTTGCACCACCCGTCATCCTTACTTTGTAAATATTTCCTTCAGTATCTTTAACTACATAAAAGCGGTCTGTCCTCAGTACAAACTGCGATACAGGGAATCCGTCAGGGCCTGTAACGCTTGTACCCCTCCAGTTAGACCCTATCGCTCTTTGGTCAGTACTGAAACTTGCGTTCACTACATCGTCAATGTCAAATGATTCATAAGTAAGGCCATCAGCAACCATTACCTGATACGATGTTGCACCACCTTTAGTGTTGGTAAGTACAAAGTCAGCATAGTAGTAAGGTACCGGAGCAGGACCCATGCTAATAACGTTAGTGAAGGTAGTGAATACAAGATCCCACGCTGCTTTTTGCGGTTCTACAGCAACTACGCTATTAGTTGTAAGGCTAAAAAATGAGAAATTGAAAGCAGCATCTTTATTTACTACAACTTCCTGGTGCGTTGTAGCATTAATATCGGAATACTGGATTTTATACCCTGAGCCACTCCTTAAAACCCTAACTTTTTTCCAACCCCTATGTGGGCCTGAAGCAGAACCTTCAGCACCTACAGCCGGTGCAGTAGCAGCCGGTCCATTACCAAGGTTGATAAGGTAAACTTTATTATCAGCATCATTAGCTGAAACAGCTGCTATTGCAGTGATATTAATGTTTCCTGAAGGATCATCAATTTGTGAAGCATTACCCTGGCCCTGAGCTATAAGCATACTTTCGTCAGGAGCTACTACAGCATCAATGTTAGTTGTTTCCAATTGCTTGGCTGACATTTTAAGAGAGCTGTTAAGCACTACCCTGAAATCAGCTCCTGAGTAAAATCCAAGATCCCATGATGCCCTTTGTGCAGCTACCATTCCTCCGGCGCTAAGGTCAATGTATACAGAGTTAGCCTGGCTTGGCCCTCCTGTTTGCGGCTGAAGTAATGCACCTTCAACCGGGCCTTGTGGTACATAGCCCTGAGAGTCATCATCACTACATGATGTAAAGGCAATCGTTGCTACAGATAATAGAAAAATGAAACTTTTTTTCATGATTATGGTTTAATTAGTTAAAATTGAGATTATACGTAAGTTTTAAAAAGTAGGAGCGCCCATAAGCCATTGACTGTACCGTAGAGCCTCCGGCATGTATTCCTACACCGCCGGCCGCTGTGGTTGATGTAAGGTCAGTAACATCAAGCAGGTTCCTTACACCGGCAGTAACATCAAGCTTATTATTAAAGAATGTTTTTCTTACCGACCCGTCAAGCATACCATATCCTTCAAATTCCGAAAGGACAAAAATGGTATTCCCGAAACCGTCGCCATCCTGTACATACTGCCTGAACGGCCCTGTATATTTATAATACAGTGATACAAAAGTGTTCCATGGCTCTATGTTATAACCAATATTGGCATTAAGTTGTATAGAGAACAGATAGCTGTCGTCGGACACGGCATTAGATGCTGCCGTATCAATACGTTGTGAAATACCCAGCACCGAAACACCCAGCCTGCCATCAACGTTTTTATATTTAAAGCTGTTAGATGCAGCAAAATTGAGCATCTTGTAGCTATCTATATTTTCATAAAGGAATATCTGCCTAGGCGAAGATGATATAAGCACATTGGCTATCCTGTCATCAACACTCATGTAAGTAGCCGAAATGCTGTTTTGCAGCATAAGTCCCGATGTAAAGAATGTTGACTTTTTAATATTAGCTTCATAAGACATACTTTGTTCAGGCGTAAGGTTTTCGTTGCCCCTCATGTCATGATTACTGTCTACAAAGTAAGTATACAGTTCCTGGAAGGTA
>JBQGDS010000134.1:0-2088 GCA_052039185.1 Flavobacterium sp. | reverse complement strand
AAAGCGCTGGCAGGGACTCCAGCTACTCCGAAAACGATTGGGTGACAGTGTGATTGATTTCCGTCCGTACGGAGGTTATGAGCTTTTTCTGGAAAATGATACAGCAGGGTATGAAGAATGCCTGCGCAGGATGCCTTTTGTAAACGAAGTGCTAAAACCGCTTTTTAAGGCTGATGTTTTTACAAAAGAAGTAGACCGCTTTGATTTTAAAGGTATATATGAATACCTTATCTTCAATCCGTTTGAAGCACAGATTGATACCGGCAACATGATGCAGGCGCTACTGAAAGAAGCTATAGCACACAATATCCTTATACTTAACGGACAGGCTGTAACAGCCTATCATGAAAAGGCCGATACTGTGCAGGTAAGTTTGGGCGATTTCAGTTTTAACTCTAAAAAACTGCTTTTTGCCAGCAATGGTTTCGCAGCATCAATTACTGATGGCGCTGTACGTCCTGCACGTGCACAGGTACTTATTACCGAACCAATCCCCAATCTCGATATTAAAGGCACATTTCACATTGACAGGGGTTATTATTACTTCAGGAATATTAATGACAGGATTTTATTTGGCGGTGCACGAAACCTTGACTTTGATGGTGAAACCACAATGGCTTTTGGCACTACCGAACTGATACAGAATCAGCTTGAAAAAATGCTTCGTGAAGTTATACTGCCCAATACTGATTTTACAATAGCGCACCGCTGGAGTGGTATTATGGGCATGGGTAGCCATAAAAGCCCTATAGTGCAGCAACTTTCTGACCGCGTATATTGTGGTGTACGCCTGGGCGGTATGGGCGTAGCGATAGGTAGTATGGTTGGGAGTGAGTTAGCAGATTTGGTTAATCCTTAAAAATTAAACCCTACGCTAACCAGTACAAATCGGTCCAAAAGATTGTGGGATGATGTTGACCGTGAAAAATCGGAAACATTTACCGTTTCGAAAGTTTTATTATTTGTAAGGTTCCGTGCAATTACTGAATAGTTGAATTTTTTGTTTTTCGATAAAAATTGTAACTCCGCATCCAGAAACCAGTAGTTATTACCTATTGAAAGATCGGGTGATATAAAATTCAGTACCGCATTGGCATTTATATTCTCAGCCACTTTATAAACTGACTTAAAGGCATTATTTACGCTCCTGAAGGTATTCTGTTCCTTATTGTCCAACAGGAAAGTATTTAGCAGGAAAGTAGTTTTATTTTCAAAATTGAGGTTTGATTTAAAACCTGTGCGCTCGGTAAGGCTAAGGTAAATAAACCTGTTCTCTATATCCCTGAGGTCGGAATCATTTACAATATTCCTGCTTTTGGTAATTCCATAATTGGAATTAAACTGCACCGTGGTTTTTAAAAAGCTAAGGTGCTTTTCTGCATTTAAACCCAAGCTGTAGTCTTTATTACCTGTTTCTAGCAGGAATGATGTCATTACAGTGATATTGGGCGTAATTACATTTCTTGTAAAGTAATTATTTTTCCTGTAGTTGTGCCTGAATGAAACACTGAAATTAGTAAGGTTGAAAAAGTCGTTATACTTATAATCCAGCGTATAAGTATGCGTTTTCAAAAACCTGAAATCAGGCTCATTATTAACAAAACTGCGGTAACCGGACTGCACTATGCCCCTAAAAAGGTTTCGCTCGTCAGGCATTATTTCGTTGTAGCTGTAACCTGCAGTAACCGATGTTTTATTGCTGAAGTTATATAATATCCTTATAAGAGGGCTGAGTACTATATCATCTCCTTTATCTTTTAATTGCCTCACCCTGTCATCAAGTTCAAAGTTATACAACTGCGAAATAAGGCTGGCTGAGGCGCTGAATTTATTTTTAAGGTAGCTATAACCTGCGCCTGCATAAGGCATAGACACATTATATTTTAAATCATTCCTGTAATCAGCTCCTGTTGTTGTGCTGCCATCATTGTTAATGGAGGTAAGCAACGAATTGAAATTTGTTTTAAAGGAATTGTAGCCACCTGTAAACTGTAATTTAGAATTTTCATGTTTAATGAAGTACTCCAAATTAAGGCGCACATTTTCCTTATCAAACCGGCTTGACTGGTTATTTTGTAACGAGATAAG
>JBQGDS010000133.1:0-4556 GCA_052039185.1 Flavobacterium sp. | reverse complement strand
CTGCAAAATTTTCAAAAGTGCACAAACAGTTTGTGGTAAATCTGTGGCAGTTTTTCATCTGGAATTGATGCGTTTCTTGCCACAAAAAACTAAGGCACTTTAAATTTAAGTAAATAGAACTATGTTTTAATTTTAAAAAATGAAAAAAGTGTCGGACCAAATACAGCCTTGAGTTTAAGGGCTGGAGGACTAAAAGTCTCCCGATCGTTAGTCGGAAAAATAATGGCAGGACTGAATCTGCGCAAGACGAAAAAGCAGAAATCTAAAATAACGATAATTACTTCTTCCAAGCATACTGTCACAGAAAACATTTTAAATCAAAATTCGGTCCTTAAAGTAATTTGCTTTTCATAAACGATTAATTCGTATGTACGCTTTCATAATCACACTATTAGCAAATCATTACTTTAATATGCTGTACCGTTTGAATGTTTATGGCGAAAGTGTGGCGGTTAAAGAAGTATGAGATTTATAGTGTTGGTTACATATGTATAATGGCGAAAGTCCGACTCTAAATCCCTTCCTAAACTCTGCTCTGTCAGCTATCGCATCTTCTGAAACCAACAGTAAATATACTACCGCTGCCAATTTCACTTTTAACCTGAATGTATCCACCCATCTCTTCAATAAATTCTTTGCTGATGCTAAGGCCCAGACCTGTACCTTCTTTTTCATTACCAGGGACGCGGAAGTACTTTTCAAAGACCCTGTCCTGATATTGCTCTGCGATCCCAATCCCGTTATCCTGTACCGTAACGGCAATGTGCGTCGGCGTGGTGGAAATCTTTACCTGTATCTGGGAATTTTCGTAGGAATATCTTATGGCATTAGATACAAGGTTTGATACTATCCATTCGGCTTTTTCACTGTCTGCCCTTACTGTTGGAGAGTCACCTTGTTCAGGCCTGATTATCTTTATTTCTTTGCGCGTAGCAAGTTTTTCATTACTGTCAATTGCCCTGTCAACTAACTGGAAAATGTCCACGTTTACTATTTTGAACTGAGTTTTACCGGTCTCAACCTGAGTTATGTTGAGCAGTTCACCGGTGGTTCGCAGCAATCTTTCCGTATCATCCCTCAGGCTTTCTACAAGGCTGAGTTGTTCTTCGTTTAATAAGCCGGTCTTGTTGTTCTCCAATAGTTGAAGGCTCATTTTCATAGAGGCAATGGGTGTCTTGAATTCATGGGAAACAGTTGCAATAAAATTGGTTTTTGCAGCATCAAGCTCTTTGTATGCCGTGATGTTTCGAAGAATAAGAAAAGTGCCTATCTGTTTCTTTTCAGTTTCACCGGTCGGCAAAATATTTATAGGCACAATAAGCTGCTCAAAGAAGCTTTCTTTATTATCCGTGTAAATTTTTAAGTTATCATTTGTCGCATTGCCGTCGAGCATTTTTTGTAACAGTGTGCGAAGCAAATCGTTTCTAAGTGCCAATTCCTCAGACTTATGTCCTATGACATCCTGATTATTTAAGCCGGTAATCTGTAGCGCCTTTTCGTTAATAAATAATACCCTGTTCTTTTCATCAAGACCGATAATAGGATCTGAGAGACTGTTGATTAATGTTTCAATGCGTTTTTTCTCGACCATAATCTTTGCAAGGTCAGAGTTGCTGTATTCCTCCAGCTTTTCCGCCATGGTGTTGAAAGATTTTGCAAGTGCAGAAAATTCATCATTTCCAGCGCTGCGGACGCGTTGCGAATAGTTCTTGGCAGCAATTTGCCTGATGCTCTCCGTTAATTCGCGAATTGGATTTGCTATATAGCCCGGGATATTTATCAATAGTGTAAATCCAATAATAAGGCAAAAAGAGCTGGTAAAAGAGAGCCATAGCACAGACTGCTCAGCAGTAGCCTCAGCCCTCAGACTCTTGCGCTTTATTGCATCCATGTTAAGTTTCATAATATTATTAAGATCACTTCGGATTTTCGCTGCACCTGCGGAAGCAGGTGCAAGTGAATAGGCATTAAAGTCCTCTTTGAGCTCTGTTGTATATTCCTGTTCACCCACCTCAGTGATATTGTCGAGTTGCTTATTTAGGTAGAGGCTGAATTTATTCTTGTCAAAATTAGTTCCACCTTCGTCCAACACCTTATACATGTTTCGAGAGTAATCGAGGGACTGATAGTTGGCCACAAGAATATTGCCGGTATCTGATGCGAGGTGCCTCACCTGCCAAATTGCAAGGCCTGCCAAGGCGATAGTCAGGGCGAACAGGAGGCTAAGCGACAACGCCAATTTTGTCTTGATTTTCATTATGAAAGTATAATTAGGTCAATTTCGCTTCTGGAAAGTTTATTCAGTAACGAATTGAATATGTTTGTTGAAAGTATGACCTTAAGCAGCGTAAGGTGTGGCTTGCCAATGCATATGGTGGTTGCTTTCCGCTCTTCAGCCTGTCTTATAATGGCAGATGCCACGCTGCGACCCTGCACACGGATAATCTCCGCGCCAAGTTCGGTAGCCAGTTTAAAATTATTTATGAGATGCCTTTGTTTGTCCAAAGGTATTTTGTTTGAACTTTCCTTCGGAAGCTCGACGTAGAGCAGATACCACTTGCTGTGGTAATAGTTGGCGAGCCTTGCAGTCTTTCGTATTACGGTCTTCGCAGTATTATGATTACTGCTTATGCAGGCCATAAAACGTTCCTGGCGGAAATTGCGAAGGCCTGTCACTTCTGTCTCCACTTTACGTTCTACCTGGCTTGCTACTTCCTTCAGGGCAAGTTCCCTTAATTGGAGGATATGTTCAGATTTGAAAAAGTTATTCAGTGCCGGCTGCACTTTATCGGGTGTGTAAATTTTACCTTCTTTGAGGCGGGTAATCAGTTCATCAGCGGTCAGGTCAATGTTTACAACTTCATCGGCTGCTTTAAGCACACTGTCAGGGATCCTTTCTTTAACCTCAATCCCTGTAATTTCTTTAATGTCATCATTCAGGCTTTCAATATGCTGAATGTTAACGGCACTTATAACATTAATGCCGGCATCAATGATATCCATCACGTCCTGCCAGCGCTTTTCGTTCTTGCTACCCTCAACATTGGTATGCGCCAACTCATCAACGATAACCACTTCGGGCCTCAGGTTAATGATAGCCTGTACATCCATTTCTTCAAGGTATTTGCCTTTATAGAAAATGGATCGCTGCGGAATCACAGGCAGCCCCTCGAGCAGTTCATGCGTTTCTTTCCTGCGATGGGTTTCTATAAAGCCGATCTTCACATCGATACCATTGCGAAGCAGCGTGTGCGCTTCCTGTAGCATACGAAAAGTTTTGCCTACACCGGCACTCATGCCGATGTAGACCTTAAACTTGCCCTTTCTCGACTTCTGGATCAGGTCGAGGAAATGCTTTACATTATTTTCCTTTTCACTATCCATTAAAAAGAAATTGCCAGGCTGGTTGCCATGAAAGTATTGTTGGATGTTCGGCCGCCATCTTTTACAAAGATATCGTCTTTACTGTTAAATGTTCGGGCTTCAACTCTCCACACCACATTGCTGTAGATATTGTAGTCAAAGTTAAGCGAATAACCGAAAGTCTTAAAACCATTCTCTGTTCCTGTGGCTATAATAACACCATCTTCATCGGCATAATATTCACCCCTGGCACTTAAAGAGAATTTGTTGCTGATGGCATACTTTGCAATCAATACAGGTGAGTACCAACTGCTATAGCTTTCACTGCCTTTGGCCTTTTGTTCGGCACCGATGTCAAAACCCGCTGTCAGGCCAAAACGCTCTGATAATTGGAATATCCCGTAAAAATTGTGGAAGTAACGCATCCTTTTATCTGAATTGGGCTTATCATTGCCTATAAATGAGCTACTGTTAAGTGTAACCTTACCGTTAGGCTTATAGGTAAGCTGATGGCCAAATGCCACGCTCTTATTACCTTCAACCCTTTGTATACGCTGCCAGCCGTTCAGCACAAGGCCGCTTATAAACCACTTGCCAGAAGGAGAAGTATAGGAAATTTTAGCACCGCTTTCATAATATGGTGAATTATCTGCCAAAATACTTCTTGTAAGTGTCCAGCAGTCTTTACTGATGGCGCTCTCAAAACCAATGTGTGATGAGAAGATACCGGCATCTACCCATAGGTTGGCTGTTTTGGAAAGCTTTATGCCCACATTGGCTTCAAATACATTTTTTAAAGTCGCTTCCTCCGCTGCCAGGTTGGCGTTAGAATAGGTACCGGCCATAAGTGCAAGGTTTCCACGCAAAGCACCGTTATCGTATGCAGCTTTTATAAATCCCAGGTTCAGTGCAACTTCATTGTGCCTGTTGTGCGAATAAATGAAGCCGGGGCGAACGTTGCTCTCAGGCTGATTGAAGTCGTAAGCATAATTTGTTTCAATATATCCGCTGAATTTTAATGCGGGAATTTCGCTTTGCGGTAAAATTTTGATGGTGTCGTTTGATTGTTGTGCAGCTGCAGTAAAGCCTACAAGGCTTAGGACAACTACTGATAATACTGTTTTCATCTATTTAAGTTTATCTAATGCTAAGTTAAGTTGCAATACGTTAATTTTTTCTGTTCCTAAAATACC
>JBQGDS010000132.1:0-2243 GCA_052039185.1 Flavobacterium sp. | reverse complement strand
TGGCAGGCAGCCGGTAAAGATTACCATACCGGGGAAAAATCATACCTGCTTAAAGAATTCGAAAGGAAATATAAAACGGAATTCCTCCGTTTTATGGAAGAGTACAACACCATAAACATTTGGCGTAAGTTTAAGCAGCTGCCTGATGAAAGCCAGAAAGATGCATCATTAATTGCGGCAATGCGCCACTATGATTATACGGTTAATGTTACCTGGGTTATGGGACACTACAATACAGCCAAAAAATATATTGAAAGCGTATCAGGGCCACAGGAAGCAACTGGCGGAAGCGACTGGAAAAAATACATGCACCCGCGCTACCAGAGAAGAATATTTTTCCCGGAATTATGGACAGAAGAAGAGTTAAAGAACTGGGGAGATAACGTTTAGAAGAATAAAGCACACACAAAAAGCACAAACGAATTGAGATATTTTATTGCCATACTATTATTATTAACACTATTTGCCTGTAAAGAAGAAGGAGAAGATAAAAAAGCCATACCTGCCGTAAAAAAAGAAGCCATTGTAAAAGAGTTCGGTTTTACACTGAATGATTTTAAAGTAGTGCACGATACTATTGAGCAGGGCGATACTTTCGGTAAAATACTTGAAGGCGAAGGTTATGATGCTTCTGCAGTGCATAAGGTAACTGAGGCGATAAGGGATTCATTCGCACTTCGTGATATTCGCATTGGCAAACCATTTACATTACTAAAGCAAAAACAGGCGCCTAATAAGCTACAGGTTTTTGTTTATCAGCCTGATAATATGAGCTATTATGTGGTTGACCTGCGCGACTCAATAGCCAAGGCTTACAAAACAGTACGTCCGGTATCGGTAAAACGCAGGGTCATTGCCGCCGAGATTGAGGGCTCGTTATTTGAAACACTTAATAAAGCAGGTGCAACACCTGCACTGGCACAGGAACTATCGCAGATATATGCATGGTCTATCGACTTCTTTAAGATACAAAAAGGCGATAAGTTTGCCGTAACGGTAAACGAACGGTATATAAGCGATACTATTTATGCAGGTATTGAAAATATAGAAGCTTCTTTTTTTGAATATAAAGGCAAAAAAATATATGCCTTCCCTTTTAAGCAGGATCCTAATTCTCGCAAATCTGACTATTTTGATGAAGAAGGTAAAGTACTTAAAAACATGTTCCTGAAAGCACCGCTTAAGTTTGTGCACATCAGTTCGCGTTTTTCGGCAAGGCGTTTCCATCCTGTACAAATGCGCTGGAAAGCCCATAATGGTACTGACTATGCTGCCCCGCATGGCACACCTATCATGACTACTGCGAGTGGTGTGGTAGAACGTACAGGTTATACATCGGGTAATGGTAATTATGTAAAAGTAAGACACAACGGAACATATTCAACACAGTACCTCCACATGTCTAAAATACTTGTACGGCAAGGACAAAGAGTGTCTCAGGGTGATGTTATAGGCCGTGTAGGCAGTACGGGCCTTGCAACGGGGCCGCACGTGTGTTACCGTTTTTGGAAAAACGGCGTGCAGGTTGACGCTTTAAAGCAAAGGCTGCCTAACAGTGAGCCTATGGCTAAAAAACATATGCCGAGGTTTATAGAGCACATGACCCCGCTTAAGAAAGAACTTGATAGTATATCAAACCTAAAACTCAAAAAATAAAAAATGGCACTAAAAAATATTAATCCGTCCGGCACTGCCGCCTGGCAGGACTTAAGGGAACATTTTGACGAGATGCAGTACGCATCAATGCAGGAGATGTTTACAGCAGACAGTAACCGAAGCGAAAAATTCCATATAAAATGGAATGATTTTTTAGTAGACTATTCTAAAAATATTATTTCTCCCGAAACTATAAAGCTGCTGATGAACCTGGCTAATGAAACGGGACTGAAAGGGGCAGTTGAAAGCTATTTTGGTGGCGAGGCTATAAACCGTACTGAAAACAGGGCGGTGTTACACACTGCACTGCGCTCGCCCGAAAATGCAGACATAAAAGTTGACGGGCAAAATGTAATGCCGGAAGTATATTCGGTAAGAAATAAGATAAAAGCATTTTGTGAAGACATTATAAGCGGAAACCGAAAAGGGTACACGGGGAAAGCTTTTACCGATGTTGTAAATATAGGTATTGGCGGATCAGACCTTGGGCCGGCAATGGTTGTGGAATCGCTTAAATATTACAAGAACCAGCTTAATGTTCGCTTTATAAGCAATGTTGATGGTGATCACGTTATGGAAAGCCTTAA
>JBQGDS010000131.1:0-3614 GCA_052039185.1 Flavobacterium sp. | reverse complement strand
CTATAGTATTAAATCCTACTTCCGGGAGATGAAGCATTGTTGCTTTTTATTGCATCGCGTATTTCCATAAGCAGTTTTTCCTCAGTGGTAGGTGCAGGCGGAGCGGCAGGTTTTTCTTCTTCTTTTTTGCGTGCGGCATTTATACCTTTCACAATCATGAAAAGTGCAAAAGCCACAATAAGAAACGATAGGATGTTGGATATAAACAAGCCATACTTAACACCTGCTCCCCATGTTAGCTCCTTAATATCCTCAAGGCCGGCAGCTTCAAGCAGTGGTGTCAGGATAAGCGGCGTAATGATATCTTCCACCAGTGATTTTACAATTGCGCTGAATGCTGCGCCAATAATTACACCTATTGCCAGGTCTACCACATTGCCTTTTAGTGCAAAGGCTTTAAATTCTTTTAAAAATCCCATAGATCAGTAATTTAATTGGTTCGGTTGAAAGCTAAGTTACAAAAACAATTTTATTCTTTGTAGAAAACCCTCTTAACGCGCTGTGAAATGCCCGTTAAAATTTCGTAGGGTATGGTGCCAAGCGTTTTTGCGATTTCAACGACCGATGGCGTAGTACCGAAAATTACTGCTGTGTCGCCTTCCTTACAGTTAATGCCTGTAATATTAACCATCATCATATCCATAGATATGGTTCCTGTAATAACCGCTTTTTTGCCATTAATCATTACATAGCCTTTTTCATTGCCCCATGCGCGCGGAATACCGTCGGCATAGCCAACAGGCAATGTTGCAATTTGGGTTGGCTCAGTCGTTGTAAACCTTCGGCTGTAGCCAATGCTTTCAAGGGCCGGGATATCCTTTATTTGGAGAATGATGGTTTTTAATGTGCCAACGTTTTGCAATTGCCTTCGTTCGGCTTCATCGTTGCCAACACCATATAAGCCTATGCCCAGGCGAACCATATCATATTGTGCTTCAGGGAAATTATAAATGCCCGAAGTGTTTAATATATGGCGTATAGGGTTTATCTGCAGTGCATCTATAAGCTGTTGTGACCATGTGTCAAACTTTTTGATCTGGCCGAGCGTAAAATCCCTACACTCCGGCACATCACTGGATGAAAGGTGCGAGAAAATACTTTTTACCGATACGAAGTTATTGTTTTTCAACAGGTCTATAAGTTCCGGCAGCTGATAACCCTCAAAACCAAGGCGGTGCATGCCCGTGTCAAGCTTAATATGAATAGGGTAGGCCGAAAGGTTTTTTTGCCTTGCAACAGTTATAAAAGCTTTCAGTTCCTTGGCAGAATATATCTCGGGTTCCAGGTTATAAGCTGCCATGGCAGCAAATGCGCTGTTTTCCGGGTTCATAACAATAATTGGCGTTGTTATGCCGGCATTGCGAAGGGTGATGCCCTCATCGGCAAATGCCACCCCCAGGTAATCTGTTTTTTGATGCGAAAGGGCTTTGGCTATTTCATAACTGCCACTGCCATAACCGAAGGCTTTTACCATGACCATAACCTTAGTGTCGGGTTTTAACCTGCTTTTGTAAAAGTTGAGGTTATGGATGATAGAGTTAAGGTTAATTTCCAAAACCGTTTCGTGGGTTTTCTCTTCAAGGAATACCACAATTTCATCAAACCGGAAACTGCGTGCGCCTTTTATAAGTATAGTTTCATTAGTAAAGGCGTTGGCACGGTAATGTGCTAAAAACTCCTGCGTTGTTGCAAAGCCATAAAAGTGAGGTAAATGTGCCAGCTCACGGCTTATAGTTTCGCCTATGCCTATTACCTGGCTTATATTGTGCCCTGCCAGCAGCCGGGAAACCTTGGCGTAAAGCTCGGCTGTGTCAAAACCGCTCTGGAATATATCCGATAGTATTACTGTTTTCCTTTGGTGGGTTTTGTGCTGCTCTAAAAAGTCGAGCGCTATTTTAAGCGACTGGTAGTCGCTGCTGTAACTGTCGTCAATAAGCGTACAGTTATTAACGCCATTCTTTACCTGGAGCCTCAGTTCCACAGGATACAGCTTTGCAAGCCGTGTGGCAATAACACCAGGATCATAGTTAAGGTAGAGTAACACCATGAGGCAGCTGATAGCGTTTTCAACCGAAGCCTCATCGGTAAACGGTAGTGTAACGGCAAAGCTATCCTCTTTGGTTTTTATTTGTAAAGTATTGGCATTAACCAGCTCTGTCAAAACATCTGCATTACTATCATTATAGCTCCATGTAAATGTTTTTATGGTGTTGTTAAGTTCGCTTTCAACATCTTTATTTTTTTGAAGGATAAGCACTTCAGCGTTCCGGAACAGCTTCAGCTTTTCACGTATCTTTTCAGTGGTACTGCCAAAGCCCTCGTCATGCGCTGAGCCAATGTTGGTGAGTACACCTATCTGAGGACGGATAACAGGTTCAAGCTTTTCCATTTCGCCTATGGTAGAAATACCTGCTTCAAAAATCCCGAAATTGTGCTTAGCGTTAATTCCAATAACCGATAGCGGCACACCCACCTGCGAGTTATAGCTTTTAGGGCTGCGGATAATATTGTATTCAGGGCTGAGGAGATAGTTGAGCCATTCTTTTACAATGGTTTTTCCGTTGCTGCCGGTAATGCCTATAACCGGAATACTGAACAGCTGCCTGTAATATATTGCAAAATCCTGAAGGGCTGTAAGCGTATTGCGTACAATATAAAAATTTGCTTTGCCGTTGCATCCTACGGGAATATGGGTAACTACAAAATTCAGGACGCCTTTATCAATAAGGTCGGCTATATAGGTATGCCCGTCCCTGTTTTGGCCATTAAGGGCAAAAAACAGCGTGCCGGAATTATTTTGCAGTGAACGGCTGTCAATCGAAACATTGTCTATTTCCATGCCGGGCATTGTGCCTTCAAACTGCGAATGCATGGCGGGGATAATGGCTTTTACAGGAATGCTCAAGGTTAAATTGTATTATGCTGTGGAATGTAAAATTACTATAAATCTTTTGCTAAGTTAAAATTTACAACCGTATAATATTTTTTATATTTTTGTTTTTCTGATTTCCAGTGTAAAACGCAATGTGTAAGATAGTTGGGTCTTTTTATCTTAAAAAAACCGATAACGGTAACCTGCTTGGTGAATTCACCAACAACGCCCTTTTTACCGTAACTGCCGAAAACGCCAGTCTTACCGAAGCAGGTATGCAGTTGTACGAAGGGCGCTATCTTTCTACATGGTATGAAGAGGGCGAACTTTGCACTGCGGAGCTTGTAATTGACCATCTTGCAAATGCCGAATATGAAGGGCTGAAATACCACCTGGTATGGAATGACCTGAATAAAGGCCCTATTTATGAAGCAGAAGCATTACTTGCCGAAGGTGTGCTTGTAGGGCATTACCTTTCGCTTTCCTGATTTTCGTTAGTATTCCTGTTTATTTTTGAATGAGATTGCTGCATTTCCCGCATTGCTTCGTAATATGCGGCACGGCTTAGTGGTTCATATTCTTCAGTTTCGCCTAAGAGAACCAGGTTGTCATTATTTGCCTTACGGAAACTGTAATTGGCCAGGTTGCCTGTGCGTGTGCACACCGCGTGCACTTTGGTAACATATTCTGCAGTGGCCATAAGTGCAGGCATAGGCCCGAAGGGGTTGCCTTTAAAATCCAT
>JBQGDS010000130.1:0-4837 GCA_052039185.1 Flavobacterium sp. | reverse complement strand
CATAAAGTTGCTGTGCTTGGCTTAGGCGGCCTTGGACACATGGCAGTTAAGTTTGCGGCATCATTTGGCGCTGAGGTTACCATGCTTAGCGGATCGCCGTCAAAAGAAGCGGATGCCAAAAAACTGGGCGCACATAAATTTGCCTTAACCTCAGATAAAAATGTAATGGCTTCGCTGGTTAACACGTTTGATGTTATCATCAATACGGTATCTGCGCAACATAATTACAGCGATTATACCGGCTTATTGAGGAAAAACGGAACCATGGTTATAGTGGGTATTCCGCCAGTGCCAAGCGCAGTACCTGCTTTCAGCCTTATAGGCAAGCGCAGGAGCATTATGGGCAGCCTTATAGGCGGCATTGCCGAAACACAGGAAATGCTTGACTATTGCGCCGAGCATAATATAGTTTCGGAAGTTGAGGTAATCAACATGGATTATATAAACGAAGCGTATGACAGGATGCTGAAAAGCGATGTGAAGTACCGCTTCGTAATTGATATGTCATCACTTAAGGGTTAGTTACATATTCAGGTTTTAAAAAGGCTGCCATTTGGCAGCCTTTTTTGTTATGCAAGTACATCTCTTATTTCTTCCTTTCGGTCAAACATCTTTTTTGCAAAAGGGCAAAGTGGGATAATTTTCTTGTTGTTTTCGCGGGCATAGGCAACAGCCTGGTCCAGCAGCTTCATGCCCACACCTTTAAATTCAGGATTACCTTCGGTATGGTCAATTATAAGTTTATCTTCTCCGGCCCATACAAAGGTCATCAGTCCTGCTTCAATGCCATTCTCTACTGCTTTCCAGTGGCCTTTTTTTCCATCGTCAAAATGTTGTATTTCCATTTTTTATGTTGTTTTTGGTTTAAAATTAGGATTCTGTTCGGGTAGCGGGACATAACCAGTTTCTCCTTCTATTGATGGAAACTCGCGGTGTATCCAGCGTTGTTTTGCCTCTTCAATTTTTTCGGGTGTTGTAGCTACAAAATTCCAGTAAATGTGCCTTGGCTCAGGTAATGGCTCTCCGCCAAATATATATACTGTGGTATTTTCGTTCATGGTAAATCCGCAGGTTTCAGGATCTTTGGTAACCAGTAGCTGCTTCGGCTCAAAAGTATTGCCGTCACTTTCTATGCTGCCTTCCAGTATGTATAAACCACTTTCACCATGCAGCTGGCCTAAAAGATTTACATGCTGCTTCGCAGTGCTTTTTATCTCGATAAGGTATAGGGGACTATATACCGGGACAGGTGATTTTTTACCCAGCGCTTCCCCGGCAATAAGCTTCATAGTTACGCTTTCATGCTCCCATTGCGGCAGTTCATGTGCTTCAACATGTACAAATGAAGGTTCCATTTCCTCCAATGCCTTTGGCAGGGCTACCCATATCTGTAAGCCATGCAGGTTTTTCTCGGAATGACGAAGATAGTCAGGCGTGCGTTCCGAATGTACAATGCCCTTTCCGGCAGTCATCCAGTTTACTGCTCCCGGCTTTATCTCCATTTCAGTACCCAGGCTGTCACGGTGCATAATACTGCCTTCAAAAAGGTAAGTAAGTGTCGAAAGGCCTATGTGCGGATGTGGCCCAACATCCATATTTTCACGTTCGCTAAGGCGTACAGGCCCCATGTGGTCAATAAAAGCAAAAGGGCCTACAGTACGCTTCTCACGGAAAGGCAGCAGCCTCCCAACCAGGAAGTTGCCTATATCACTGGGGCGTTCTTCAATAATGAGATCAATGTTTGACATGGCGTGTTGTTTTAAAGGTGTAATTTACTCAATATTCTTACAGGTTACAATTGGCGCGCTACATTATAACGTTACAAATACAGATGCTCTTTCGGCCTGAGTAATATTCTTAGTCCTGTGGCCTTTACCTGTGGTATCTTCTACCAAAAGTACCTGTCCTGCTGTAAATATCCTTTTTTCGCCGGTAGATACTTCAAGCTCTATTTCGCCATCAAGCAATATAATATACTGCCGTGCCGGGGCATTATGAAAGTTATAATCGTACTGCGCTGTCACTTTCCTGAAAATAACCGTACCTGCCTGTTGCGCATCGGAGAGAAAACCAATTTCTCCTTTATCATTCAGAGGGATGCTTATATCCTCAAAATGTGATTCGCCTTCAGCATCTGAATAAATGCGTGTTACACGAAATGTCTTCATGATGCAAAGTTAGATTGCAACCAGTCTGCCGTTAGTTCCAGGTCTTCCTGAACAAGATTGTGCCCTGCGTTAAGCTTGTGTACACTAAGCCTGAACCCATTATCTTTCAGCAGGTCAATATACCTGGTATTGTCTGCAGCATTTACCGTAGGGTCAGCCTTACCTGAACTGAAAAATACAGGAACCTGTGCTGCTACGATATTTATTTGCAGGTTCTTAAATGGCTGCATAGGGCGGTATAGTATTGCCCCGGCAAGAAAACCAGGATGTTTCACTAATGTGGCTCCTGCAATATTAGCGCCGTTAGAGTAACCCAGTGCGATTATTTTATGCAGGCTGAAGTTTTCTTTTTCAGCCAGTTCCTTAATGAATGCTACCATTTCATCGGTGCGGAAATGCAGATCTTCTTCATCAAAAATTCCCATACCCAGGCGTTTAAAAAAACGAGGCATACCATTTTCGCTTACATTGCCGCGAAGGCTCAGAATATTATAGCTATTGCCAAAATGCGATGCAAGTGGCAACAGGTCTTTTTCGTTACCGCCGGTGCCATGTAATAATAATAGTGTGTAGGCTTCAGGATTACCCGAAGCTTTGTATATGTAGTTTAAGGGTTGATAATTCATATTCATGTTTTTAAAGTTGAATTACACCTTCTTCGCCAGGAAAGAAGAAGGTGTAAGTAAATTAATTAATAGTTACTAAATGTGCTTCAATATCCTCACGGCGTGATTCGTACTGTGCGGGAAGTTTAAGGTTTTTACCCAGTTCTTCCACACTCTCATCAATCATAAAGCCGGGATTATCGGTAGCTATCTCAAAAAGTACGCCACCCGGTTCCCTGAAATACAGGCTATGGAAATAGTTCCTGTCAATCTGCGGTGTAATACTGATACCGCGGGAAGCAATCTTTTCACGGAAATGCATCAGCACTTCATCATTTTTTACCCTGAAAGCAACGTGATGTACCGACCCGTTTGCCACATTGCCGCGTTTTTCTTCTTTCAATTCTACAAGGTCTACAATAGCTGCATTTTCAACAGCATTGGTGGCATAACGGTAGCGGTTTACGTCCTGGCTTATCAGTTTGTATCCAAAAACCTCGGTAAGTATGCCCGCAGTACCGCTAATATTGTTAAGTGTTATGGTCACATTATGAAAGCCTCTTGTAGCAACATCTGCCTTAACTTCATCGGTTTCCCAGGGTTTACGGTTATCAGGAGTGTTGCTTTCAATCAATTCCAGTTTAAGCCCGTCCGGATCAAGAAAAGTAAGATACCTTTCGCCAAAACGCTCTGCGGGCTTGTTATAAATTACATTGTATTTCTCAAAGCGTTCTGCCCAAAACTCAAGGCTGCCTTTAGGTACCGAATATCCTATTTCAGTAGCCATACCTGCACCCCTGCGTCCCTGAGGTATACCTTCGCCCCATGGGAAAAAAGTAAGGATGGTACCCGCGCTGCCTGTTTCGTCACCGAAGTAAAAATGGTAAGTACCGGGATCATCAAAATTCACCGTTTTTTTAATGAACCTCAGCCCAAGTATATTGGCATAAAAATTAAAGTTACGTTTTGCATCGCCGGCTATGGCAGTTATGTGGTGCAGTCCTAAAAGTGTATTTTCCATGATTGTTATGTTTTAATTATTTTGATACTGTAAAATTACTATGGTACAAATGCCTGTGCATTGAACTGGAACAAGAAAGTACAACACTATCTTACAAGATAAATGTTAAGAGGATTATAAATACGGCTATGGTTTTGTAAGAATAGCTTATTATTGTATACCTTATTATGCCTGCAAATATTAATACAAGCCATTAACCTAATACTAAGCACAATTGATACCACATTGTAACAATGCTTTCCCAAACTTTTTTAAAACTATTTTCCTGGCAGACGATGACTGTGAAGACCGCGAGTTTTTTGCCGAGGCACTGAAAGAAATTGATCCTTCGGCCCGCCTGGTAACAAGCAGGAACGGAGCAGAGCTTATGGAATTACTGCAAAAGGACACCACGCCAAAACCGGATATTATTTTTCTGGATCTTAATATGCCGCTGAAAGACGGTTTTGAGTGCCTGCATGAAATTAAAAGCAATGAAACGCTTAAAGATGCCATTGTTGTAATTTTTACCACATCGGGCTTTAAGGAAGATATTGATATTACATATGATAAAGGCGCCAGCCTTTTCGTGATCAAACCAAATGATTATTATATACTTATTGATACGATAAGGAAAGTTTTTACAGTTTGCAGTGAAAATGGTTTCAGCCAGCCTGCTAAGCCCGAATTTGCATTATTGTAAACAGCAATTGTAACAAAATTGTTTTACAGAAGACTAAATATAAAATGATTTAGTAAGCCTGTATATTTTAAATGAATATCTTTAGGCATCAAAACAATAACACCAAAAACCAATGAAAAAAACCGCATTATTATTTTTGCTTGCCCTTTCAGGGTTAAGCGTAAGCGCACAGCAAACCATTAATTTTAAAATTGCTTATAAACCTAATACAACATATAAGCAAACTGTAACCCAGGACATGAAAATGGAAATGTCTTATGGAGAAGGTATGGATCCTATGGTTAATGAAGCCAAAACTACAATGATAAATACAACCAAAACAGGAAAGGTTGTAAACGGAGAAATTCCTTTTACTACAGAG
>JBQGDS010000129.1:0-2508 GCA_052039185.1 Flavobacterium sp. | reverse complement strand
CACTATAAGCATAATAGCGATATAAAGGTTTTATACAAAGATATTACCAAGCCGCTTATTATGAGCAGTACTACTACGGCAGTAGCCTTTTTATGCCTGCTGTTCGTAAAGTCGGAAGCACTGAAAGACCTGGGTATATTTGCAGCGGTAAGCGTGGTGGTAACATCAATATTCTCCCTGCTTATTATACCACACCTGTACAGGCCAAAGAATGCAGCGGAAGCCGAACATAATACCATACTTGATAAAATGGCGGGCTTTTCTTTCCACAAAAACAGGCCCCTTATAATCTTCAGTATCTTTATCATTATTGCCAGTTTCTTTTACTTTAATGATGTAAAGTTTAATAATGACCTTTCGCAACTCAACTTTGTGCCAGCCGATATTAAAAAGGCCGAGAAAAACCTGGAAAGCAGCACAAACCTTACTTCTAAATCGCTTTATGTCGCCGCATATGGTACTACTCCTGATGAGGTACTTGAAAATAATGCCAGACTGAACAGTGAACTGGCAAAAGTAAAAGCCGATAATAAATTGTTAAGCTACAGTTCAGTTGGAGGGATAGTGCTTTCTACAAACCAGCAGGAGGAAAAAATAAAACAGTGGAATACATTCTGGCAGCAGCATGACAAAAATGCCATAAAGGCTGCATTAGTTACAGAAGGGGGTAAACTTGGCTTTAAGCCTGAAACGTACAGTGCGTTTTATGAATTGCTTGATAAAAAATTCCGGACTATAACACTGCAGGATTACCTGTACGTAAAAACGTTATACCTCAAGGAATTTATTACTAAGAAAGATGGCTTTTACACAGTTTCAACCATAGTAAAAGTGTCAAAAGGCCAGCGTGATGCTATAGCCAAAGAACTTTCGGCAAGGCCAAAACTTATGGTAATTGACCGCCAGCAAATGAATGAAACTTTTTTAGGCGGACTGAAAGACGATTTTAATGCTCTTGTAAATTATTCATTTGTAGCCTTATTGCTGATACTGTATTTCTTTTTCCGAAGGATTGAACTGGTGCTTATAAGCAGTATACCAATAATTATAACCGGGGTGGTTACAGCGGGTATTATGGGTATGTTCAATATACAGTTCAATATATTTAGCACCATAGTTTGTACGCTCGTATTTGGCCATGGGGTTGATTTCAGTATTTTCATGACCAGCGCCCTGCAAAAGGAATATACTACCGGTAAGAACGAAATGGCAACCTATCGTACATCAATACTGCTTGCCGTACTTACTACAATACTGGGCATAGGTGCACTTGTTTTTGCAGGACATCCTGCACTAAAATCCATTTCTTCGGTATCGCTTATAGGGGTGTTTGCAGCATTGGTCATCACCTTTATTTTTTATCCCATATTGTTCCGTTTCTTCTTAACCCACAGGGTGAAAAAAGGTAAAGCGCCGTTTGAATTCAGGACACTTATCCATTCTATAATTTCTTTCATCTATTACGGACTTGGTGGTTTTTTGCTTTCTATATTCAGCCTGTTGTTCATTAACATGATACCGGCAAAAAAGAAATGGAAAATGAAGGCATTTCGTTATGCCATGTCCAAATTCATGAAATCGGTATTGTATACTAATCCATTCATAAAAAAAACAGTACTAAACCCACATAACGAAACGTTTGATAAACCGGCTGTAATTATAGCCAATCACACTTCGTTTCTTGATATTCTTGCAGTTGGTATGCTAAGCCCTAAGCTTATCTACCTGGTAAGCGACTGGGTTTATAATTCGCCTGTGTTCGGTATCGGGGTAAAGCTGGCCGGTTTCTATCCTGTTTCCAAAGGCCTTGAAGGCGGTGTTGAGCATTTGCGTAAAAAAGTAGAGCAGGGTTATTCACTGGTAATATTCCCGGAAGGTACGCGTTCGGTAGATAATCACATACAGCGTTTTCATAAAGGAGCGTTTTACCTGGCCGAAGAATTTAAGCTGGATATAGTGCCGATACTGATTCATGGTAATTCGGAGGTGCTGCCGAAAGGCGATTTTATAATTAATGATGGTAGCATTACAGTTAAAATATTACCCCGCATAACACCGAATGATGAAAAATATGGTAAAGGATATGCGGAACGTACCCGCAAACTGAGCCGCTACTTTAAAGACAAGTTCAGGCAAACACGCGATGAGCTGGAAGGACCTGATTATTTTAAAGGAATGATCATTCGCAGTTTTGCCTATAAAGAGATTGAAGTAGTGCAGGAAGTAAAACAAGGGTTACCAAACAAGCTCCAGCTGCTGTATCGTATTAATAAGCATATTGATGCAAAAGCTACCCTGCTTCATATAGGTAATGACCATGGTGAAACTGATGTGCTGTTGGCATTGCAGGAGCCTCAGCGTAAAGTGTACAGTTTTATAGATGATGCCGAAAGGCGAGATATAGCCGAAACCAGCTACATTAAGAAAAAACGGAACATTATATATACTGATACGCTTAATGAAATACAGGATAAGGCATTTGACGTAATTTTAGTCACTCATGTTTCT